>JBBRUB010000001.1:0-23032 GCA_038248175.1 Cytophagales bacterium
CTGGCCGTAGTGGTGGTAGAGGCTACCAGCGTAGGGCCTTTGTAGAGCTGCATCTGCACGCCCGCCAGGGGTTGCTCGTCGGCATCCTGTACGCCGTTGCGGTTGGCATCTTTCCAGAGCCGGTTACCCAGCTCGATGTACTGCGCCTGCGCACAGGCCAGTTCCACGTCGCCCAGACCGGCGGCCTTACCCGCCGTACCGGGGTTGAGAACCACACCTGCGTTGGTTGTTTGATACACGATATACGCCCTATTCAATGCACCCGTGCTGTTACTCAGGTATCGCATACCCCCAGATACGTAAACTTTGTCTATGTCAGCGGCATTCAATGGGTTGAGAGGGTCCATTGCGTTTGTTACAACTTCCCCAGAACCAGGCCGGAGAGCCAGTCCACCGACAGCGTTTTCGGCATGAAACAGGATTCTTGGGTCATCCACCTGCAACATGTTGTCGTCGTAGAACTCACCGAAGCCCGGTCCCTGATTATTTCCCGGGCCGTATCCAGTTGACGGACCAGCTTTGCTGTTATTCTCCAGAATATACGTTCCGTTGCTTGAGAATGCCCGAAGTATGTCACCAGAGGCAAAAGCCGAGTAAAGAGTGGTCCCCGTTGGACCATATTGAGCATTACTGGATTGCATGCTGCTGCGATCAATAAATGCGAGCACCATTGAACCGTCCACATCGAACTCAATATCGGAGAAGATGGGGTGTGGATAGGTGGGGGTGGTGCCGAAACCAGATAAAAGCGTAGCAAAGTCGTCGGTCCAGGTGTACCAGCCCGTAATACTATTATTTAGAGTGGCTCCGGCAGAGCCAGGCCCTTTAGGGTACGTCATCGGAATAGAGAAAATCTGATTCCAGGTACCCGTAGTGGGGTCAAGCTGATAGACATAACTGTACAGGTTCGACTTGGTTGACGTCGAGCCGTCGCAGATTACCCCTACATAGACCTGCCCCCGGTAAGCTTTTAGTGCCCAGCTTCGGCGTGTACCGCCTACGCACCCAGGATCAGGAATGGGATAGGATTGCACGTTGGCCGCCGTAGGTTTAGGCCCGCCAAGGTTGTAGTCCTCCATATCAATCTCGTACACCTTGTTATCGAAGATGTTGACGAAATACAGCGACTTGTTATCGTCGGAGAAGTCCATACCCCCAATACCAATTTTACCCACCGCCGACAGGGAGACCGGGTCATTACTTTTGGCGGCCTTATCGCCCACTAAGCCACGGGCTGCATTCGACGGAATGGTTCCTACGTTGATACCGAGGTCATTGACCACATCGAGGAAATTTGTCGTGACCGGAGCCGAGGGGTTAGTCAGGTCGATCTGGTAAACACCGCCCAGGCCAAGCGGACCCAGACCGGCGTGTCGCCGGACCACGGCGGAAGTGTAAAGTCGTTTTGTGGTTTTGTTATAAGCCGCAGCCCAGGTTGAACCAACGCTACTGTTTTGAACCATGAACGTCTTGGCAACAGGTGTACGACCCGTGGAGTTATAAGGCATTCCCACTATGGCAGCGTCAGTACCAGACGTACCAGCCACCGTCGGATCACCGTGTACATAACAGGGTGTAAGAACAAGAGGATTAGCATCGCAGTATTCGTTCTGATTGAGTACCCCGAGGTTAGCCTGGCAGGTGGGCGCGTTCAGAAACTGCACGGTGGTGCGGCTGCCGCTGCCGTTAGGCCCGCTGCGCCCGCCCGACAGAAACTTCGGTATCTGCGTGTATTCGAGCCGGACCGGGTAAGCCGCCGGGGGTACCGACAGGCTGAACTGCCCGAAGGCATCGGTTGTGGCGGTCAGCGGTGCGCCGGTTTTGGGGTAGGCCGTTACGCTCACGTTTGGTACGCCCACCGTCTCGCTCACCGCCTTTTGCCCGTTGGCGTCGAAGTCGTAATAAACCGTGCCGCCCAGCGCATTGGTTGGGCAGTTAGTGGGCGCACAAGCCGTTGGGGCAGCAATGGGCTGGGTATTGGTGATGGTGGGGCAACCCTGCCGGGCTACGCTGAGCGTCAGCGCGGCTCCGTTGGCGGGTACCTCAAAAGCCACCACCTGGGGCGATACAATCGTTTGCGTTCCCGTGTAATTAGGCAGTGAGGAGTAGGCTACCGAAATCGCTCCCGGCGTAATGATACGGGGGGTGCCCACCGGGGCACTGCCCCGGAAAAGTGTCACGGTGATGTTGCCCGTACCGGCGTTGACACTGCCCCAGGAGATTTGTACACTCACCGTGGCTAAGCTTTGTCCGTTGGCATAATAACAGCCCGACACAGTTGCCTTGTCGATGGCCGGGCATTGCGCCTGCGCTGCCGTAGGCAGGCTGACTCCCGCAAGGGCCAGCAACACCCAGAGCAGCCAGAATCGAACAGGGTTCGGGCGCGTTTGTGCGTACAGAATAGTCATAATGATAGATTGTGTTAAAGAGTTGTCATTCAGTTTACCCCACCCCCGGCCCCTCCCCCGTAGGGAGGGGGGCAGACCCCGCTCAGGCTTCGCGTCAGGCGGAATATGCAACCGGATGGCTCACCCCTCCCTGCGGAGGAGGGGCCGGGGGTGGGGTATTTCTATTTCTGTATCACGTTTATCGGAATTGGACAGGGCTGGGGACAGGCACCCGCACTGGTGACGATGCTCACCGGCACAGAAGGCGTTTCGATGCAGCCCCCGCCGTTGTTGACAATGGCCCGGTACAGTTGCCCGTTCACCGCGTTCGTAAACGACTGGTTGGTCTGCGTGTTGGTGAGCGGTACCCAGTAGTTACCCCCGTCGGTAGAGGTTTCCCAGCGTACTACGTTACCCGTCTGACCCGTCAGGCTCACAATGCTGCTGTTGTTGCCCGCGCAGAGCGTACCGCTGGTGGTAACTGCCGTGCCACCCACCGGCAGCGTGGCGCAGTTGATGACCGTGAAGTTCCGCACGATCCGCGCACTCTGCCCGCCACTGTTGGCCGCCAGGGCCGTAACGCTGGCCGGGCCATAGGTAAAGGTCAGGCTGGTACAGGCGTAGGTGCCGCTTTTGGGTACGTTCACGATGCATGACTGCCCGTTGGGCCCCAGTACCGTGACGCTGCTGAACGGCGTGGCCGTACCCACAACGGGCGGGTTGGTGTTGTTGGTAGCGGTGTTGCGGGCGGGTTCGGTAACCACGACCGAAGGCACCACATCGGCCCGCCAGTTCACCTGCGCCCCGTCGAAGCTGGGGTAGTAGGCCAGGACGCCATTGCTGGCCAGACCCGCCCCCGCCGGGCCAAAAATGGCCGGGTTTTTGTCGGTCCGACTGTTGTCGTCCAGTCCGTCATCGTCGGCGTCGGCCCCGGACAGCGTGATGTTAGCTTCCTGCGTATCGGGAATAGCATCACCGTCCGAATCGGTGTCGAGGAAGTCGGGCGTTCCGTCACCGTCGGTATCAATCACCGACAGGCCCGAATTGTAAGCCGTTGGAATGCCGACGGCGTTGACGGCTGTGGTGGCCGCTACGTAACTGCTGGTAGGCTGGGCTTCAATGTTGTCGGGAATGCCATCGCCATCCGAATCGAGGTCGAGCGAATCCGGCAGACCATCGCCATCCGTATCGCGTTCGCAGATAACACCGGGGTTTGCCGGGTTCAGGAACACATCGTCCACATAGAAGTCATTGCCACCCGCTGCCGTTGAGATGTTGTACATTTCAAGCGTGTAAGTAGCGGCAGTGCTGGTCGAAAACACGCCCCGTGCCTGTGTCCAGGGGGCTGTTGGCGCAATGGCACCCGTCGAAGTGGTAGCGACTACTGTACCCGCTGCGTTTTTTATCCGAACACCGAGGTTAGGCTGGTCGGCAACTCCGCTGGTGCTGGGTAGTGCATTTCTGGCCCATGTGCCAAACTCATACTGCGTGTTGGCTAACAGCGCAACTGCCTGGCGAAAGAACACACCTTCGGTTGTAGCACCATTCACCACCAGGAACGCATCATTGTTCAGCCCCGTAGTGTGGCCGGTTTGCGGGCGGAATGCAGCGGGATACCCCGGGTGGATATTCGGTACGCCCAAAGCATTACTCACTACATATTCGGCGGCTCCATCATTGACCGGTGCGGGTTCGTTGGAGGGATTAACCATGAACGTGTAGCCCGTAACCGAACTCTGTAAATTCCGGAAATTTGGATTACCTACCAGCGAAAGCTCGCTGGGCAGTACCCCAAACGTACCATTGTACTCAGCCGTTAGCTGGGAGCAGCCTTCGTTGATGTCCAGAATTCCGTCGTTATCGTCGTCGAGGTCGTTTACGTCAGCCACACCGTCGCCGTCCGTATCGCGCAGGGCCAGCCGGAAAATCTGGTTGTGGTTGAGGTTCACGCCCGTAAAGACAAGGTTATTGCCGTTGGTGGTGCCGTTGGCAATGGGTGTTTCTTCGGCCCAGTTGTTGTCGAAGTCAGTGTCGATAATCAGTCCATAGTCGGAGTCTTTACCCGTCAGGCCCGCGCTGCTGCGGTCAAACGCGATAACCATCTGCTGAACGGCGTCGGTGTTGGCGGTGCCGTTCCACTCCTGCACCCGCCACCGCCGGTCCATCATGGCCGTGTACGTAGCCGGGCCGCCCGTGGCCGTAAAGCTGGTAGGTGCGCCGTTGTGGCCCCAGAGCAGAAACCGCGCATTGCCGCCGAAACTGGCCGGGTTGGCCGCGTTGGTGGGCGCAATGACGTTGCCCGCCGATATGGTTACGATGCTGTTGGGGTTACTCGATTTCGACTGTTTCTGGAACAGGCCCTGACAATCGTCGCGCCCGATACCGGCCACGTCGTTGCTGAATACGGCCTGGGTGTTGGTGTTCCAGATGGTTTGCCCCGCTCCCGACACGTAGTTATGGCCGAGGGTCTGCCCGTATTTAACGGCCAGATAGGTTTCGATCTGGTTCTGCTGCTGCTGCGTAATTGGGCCGGTATAAATCAACAACTCCGAAATCAGGCCGTTGTAAGGTGTGGCACCGGCAACGGGTGCGTTGCCGAGGGTGAAGATGGTACCCGGCAGACGCGTGAAGGCCGCCATGGTGGCATCGGAGGCAATCTGAGTACCGTTGCGCAGAATCCGCTGCGACGGCGCGGGCGTTACGTCAGCCATCAGGCTCCAGGTGTAGGGTACACCAGCCGCTCCGCCCCAGGGAACAAACAGCCGGTTCGTTGCATTAATGGCACCGGCATCCCAATATATGTTCCCATCGGACCAGGGAAGGTGCAGGTTTATGGCTCCAGTGAGTCCCCCGGTTGTGGCTTCATACAACACCGTGGCTGGGAGGGCAGGGTTGTTGTTCTGGGCCACCAGGAATACCTGAAGATTATTGATGGTCCCGTTCGGCAAAATCCCTTCGGCCCGCCCCAGTGCCCGGTTGCCCGGGAAGCCCAGCGTGGGGTTAAAATTGAGCTGGTTTGTTAAGTTGTTGAACAGGGGCTGGGCGGCCACTGTCGGCTGCGTTAGGCTGAAGGGCTGCGTGCCGCTGTTGGTCCAGGCCGCTACGGTGCTGCCCGTGCCGCCCGCCGTTACGATGCCCGCGTCGGCCTTGAGCCACAATTGCAGGTTTTGCGACACGCAACCCGGCGAGGGGCAGAAACCCGTTACGTTGGTCACGCTGCTGCTGGCGGTGTTGTCGGCATAATTACATTCGGGCAGGCCCGTCGATGTGCCCAGTGCCGAGAGTGACAGAGGCAGCGCCTGCGTACCTTTGTCGTTGGCGACCACGAAGAGGTTGAGCGGGAAACCGTTGTTACCCACCGTTAGCGTAGCCGTGAACGAACTGGTTTGGCTGACCGATACCGACGCGGGCGTCTGCACCGTGCCAATCAGACTGCTGCCCGCCTGGGTAGGGTTGCCCGCGTAGAAACTCACGTGCATACCCGCAGGCAGGGCGGCATCGCCGGTGTTCTGGACAGTGTAGCCAATAAACATGAACGGGCAGTTTACCGTTGAGCTGGTAATAGCGGGTTTGGCGTTGGCGGCTGCTACGGTGCCGGGGGCCAGCAAAAACCCGTCGGGGTTAAGTTGCGCGTTGAACACGTTGAGCGGCTTGCGCCCCGAATTTTTGGGAAACTCCAGCGCCACATCCTGCACCTGGGCCGGTACGCTCAGATCGTCATTGATGCCCACGTAGCGGTAGCCGCGCCCGTTCCAGAGTTTGCGGGCCGGTTGCCAGGGCGCACCGCCCCCCGACCGAAACATGCGCAGTTCACCAATGGCGGCATTGGTCACCCCAGTTACGCAGACAAACTCAGCGGCTCCGTCGCCGTTTACGTCGGCCACCACCGGGTGTTCCATCCAGGTTGCCGTACCCGACGGGAACGTAGCGAGGTTGACCGGCGCGGTTAAATCGCCATTGATAACCCGGATGTTTTGCTCGTCGTTATAAATCAGCTCCAGCGTCCCGTCGCCGTTGAGGTCAAAAGCCGTAATGCCGGTTTGTCCCGACGTGTCCCCTGTTACCAGATTCCAGACGGGACCGGTGGTTTTGCTCAAATTGAACGCCGTTAGTTTATTAACGCTGGTCAGTATGACCTCAGGAAAATTGTTGGTGCGGCCTTCGTTGAATTGTTCATCATATACATTGGCAATCAGCGGCATACCACGTACCCCACTGACCGTCCAGCCAGCCTGCCGCATCAGCAGGGCATTGCTGTTAGGGTCCCAGATATAGAAGTTAGTCCCGTCGGCGTAGGCAATGTCGAGGTCCCCGTCCAGATCAAGGTCTGCCACCGCCGTGGGGCCGTCTGAGTTAGCGGGTACATTCGTTGGGCTGATCGTGTTTAGGTTTTTCAGTGTCGTGAGGGTACCGTTAGTCATATCCACACCATACACCCGCGACCCGGCCACAATTTCTTTACCGGGATTCGATGCTATGATATCGACCACCACAATGTCGGCTCCCCACGTAATACCAGTTCTTCCAGCGGGGGTGACGGTGCTTCAGGCTACTACGCGTGTGAGTGAACCGGCCCCGAAGTCAAACTGAAACACATCGGTACCCACGACAATTTCCGGCGTTCCGTCCTCATCGATGTCCACTACGCGGGGCGAAGCGTGGGGAAAGGACGATGCCGCACTGGAGCGAAATCGAAAGCCACTGGTACCGGTAGGAGTCTGGCTACCAGCAGCGTTACCACCCGTGTTGCCAAAGACAAACACAAAACCGCCACTGCCCACCGCAATAAGTTCCGGCGTACCATCGCCATCAATATCGGCAACGGCCGGTTGGGATGGAGGCTGGGTTGATTCCAGAAACAGCGGGATGATATAATCGTTGGTGGTTTTGGTCAGGTTCGAGCCGTTGCCTTTGTAGATGCGATAGCCCGCACCGCCAGCCGCAGCCACAATGATTTCGGGAATGCCATCGCCGTCCATATCCGCCACCGTGGGCGACTGTGAACAGGCCAGGCCGTTGCTGGTAGCCGTAACCCAGCCCTGGGCAATGCTGAAGGCAGCCACCGTGGCCGGGGCCGTACAGGCGGGCAGGCTGGCCGTGCTGCAATCGGAGTCGTAGCCATCCACGTAGCCATCGCCATCGTCGTCGATGCCGTTGTCGCATATTTCGGTGGCGCCGTGCATTTGGGTACCGGGGGTAGTACGCGGGCCATTTTGAGCCGCTGTTTTTTGGCCCGGCGGCTCCTGCGCCAACCGGGTAGGCTGAACTGGTAGCAGGCCCGGCTGCACAACGTACAACAGCAGCGAGAGCCAGCCTGTAAGGTAGAAATAGTGTTTCATTTGGTTATCTGATTGATTAAGTATCCTGAACAGGTACGGCCGGACGGGAAAAGTGACGGGTACACCGCCCGGTACACAAACTCCCGTCATGAGCCGGGCCGGCTCAGGTCCACCAGAAACGAGCTGCCGTCGAGTTGCCCGGCCCAGCCTGTGGCGCCCGGTGTGGTGGTCATGCACTGCCAGTTGGCAGGTAGTACCACCGCCCCGGAATTCAGTAAAAACGCGACACTGTCCTGTCTCTGACGGGTTGCGTATTCGTGTGCCTGTATGGTCATGCTGCTGCTGTTTAGTAGGTTGTTCAGTCGGTCAGGGTTCACAAACGGTGGTGTGTATGCGTAGTTATCCCGTCCGACTTCTGCCGGTTTTTTTGCAGTTCACGTGTGCGGGTTTATTACGGCAGGGTAAGCCAGTGCATGAGTGTGGTGCATTTGAAGTAAACGCACCATCACCTGAAATACAGTCTCTCGCCTGCGGTTGTCGCAATCGGAGACACTTCTACAAAAACGAAGGCGGAATTGGGGTTCATGGGCCATGTGGCCACAGAATTGTTATCAACTGCGTATTTCACCCGTCGAACAGGGTGAATTACTACCCTTAACGCAGGTGGGGGGGCAGAGAGGGGGGTTACTAAACCAGCTTGTTGATTTTGATTCAGATTAAATACCTCTAACGTTGGGTTTGATTCCCTTAAAAAGAGGTACCAACATCCTTAAATCAATTTTCACTACTTCTAATTTTGCCGATATTGATTCGGATTCGGTAACAAATGGCAAGAAAAATGCGGTTGGGTTTATATATACTTCGGTATTCTTGCCAGAGAGGTATATATTTACAGAGGTATATATTTAACGTTCGGGTGATTCAGCTATCGTCAGCGCCGGTCTCAGGAGTCCAATTCACCACCATCATACCTTCTCTATAGTTTTCTCATGCATGTGAAACAGTATATGATTATCGACGATTGTCCGTCGGAGGTTGATTACATCACCAACCTGCTCACCCCCTTCACCTTTTACAACCGGGCCGCCGTTGTCACCAGCATCGACGCGGCCATTGAGGTCCTGACAACCCAGCCCATCGATCTGATTTTTCTGGACGTTCAGCTACCCGGGCAGTCGGGCATGACCCTGCTGCGGGCGGGTATCGAATTGCCACCGGTCATCATTGTCAGTGCGTATTCAGAATACGCCATCGACGCCTTCGAGATTGGCACTGCTGTCGACTACCTGTTGAAGCCCTTTTCGTCGGAACGGCTGCACAAAGCCCTTGCCCGCGCGCTGAAAATGAAGGGCGATAACAACCCACCGCTTTCCCTGAACGCCGTTTTTCTGAAGATGGGCCGTAAAATTCAGCGTTTCGATTATGACGCTATCGATTACGTGGAAGCCTACGGAATTTACACCAAAGTGTATGATGGCGACCAGATGCGGGTGGTCAATGAACGGCTGTCGTCCCTGGTGAAGCTGCTGCCGGGGCGCAATTTCATCCGGGTCCACAAGTCGTATCTAATCAACATCGATAAGATTACCAGCTACGACCGGCAGAATTTCTGGCTGGGCAATACGAAGATTCCGATTGGCATCTCGTACCGCCCCCGCTTACGGGCTCTGCTATCATTGTTCGATACGGTTGAGGGCAATGCGGTTCCGGTCGATAGCTAATCTCCGTTATCGTTCCTGCTGTCTGCCTACTGTTTATACCAGCCGGTTTTAGTTCGTTTTTATGGGAAAATCTATACACACACGTTATTCGATAGTGCCGCCCTGGCAGCGCGTGATCCTGCTGCTGAGCGCATTACTGTTGCTGACCGGGCCAGCCGGGCTGGGGCAATCGATTGATTTTGCCAGCCGCATCACCCGGTACCGGGAAGTACTGAAAACCCCGCAAACAGCCGTTCAGCGGGCCGGGGTATATTTTCAGTTAGCCAATTTCTACTCGGCTATCAGCGAGGACTCTGCCGCGTACTTTGCCCGGCAGGGCATTGTGCTGGCCGAAAAGTTACCGGACAAACACCTGCTGATTAATCTGTACGGCGAGTTGGGCCGCTCTTACGAAAGCAGCGGACGGTCCGCTGAGGGGCTGGATCTTCTTCGGAAAGCCGAAGCCCTGAGTCAGCGATACCTGACCGACTCCACAACCGCCCTGACCCAGCTGATGCTGGCCAACTACTACACCAAACAGGGCAACAACCAGGAGGCTTTATCGAAAGCCCTCGCTGCCCTGCGTTACGTAGAACGCGAGATGCCCGACCGCAAACCCCTGCTTTGCAAGGTCTATAACTCGCTGGGTATCATTCATAGCAACATCAAAAACTTCCCCGAAGCCATCACGTACTTCGAAAAACAGCGCGTAGTGGGTCGTGCTATCCTTGGCGGGTTTTATATATATCTTTCCTCCATCAATCTCGCTGAAATTTATGTGAAATTAGGTCAGTTCGAAAAAGCTGAAGCCGAAGCCCGGCGGGCCCTGGCCAAAGCCCGCGAACTGAAAAGCAGCCGGGGTATTGGCTTCGGACTGGGCCAACTGGCCGACATTATGTTTGAAAACCACCGGTACCCTGAAGCCCTCGATTACGGACAGCAGGCCCTGGCCATCCGCCAGCAGCTGACCGACAAACGGCTCGTGGGTCTGTCGCTGATCAGTCTGGCCGAAATTCACGGCGGTCTGGGGCAATATGACTCAGCCTTGCGCTACGCCCGGCAGGGTACGGAGGTTCTGCGCGGCACCAACGACCGGGTCAGCACCCGGCTGGCACTGGATATTCTGGCCGGCCTACTCGAAAAAACGCACGACTACGCCGGTGCCCTGGCCAGCCGCCAGGCCGCCCGGCAACTCAACGACAGCCTGACCGGTATCAGTAATACCCGCGAGGTAGAACGCATCCGGGCATCGTTTGATCTGGAGCGTAAACAAAGCCAGATTCAACTGCTCAACAACAACCTGGCCATTCAGCAGCTTCAGGCCGGTCAGCGGCAAAAAGAACTGCTGCTGGCCCGGCAGGGCCAGCGTGCCAACGCCCTGGAAAATCAGTTGCTGACCCGTCAGCAGCAGGTTAGTCAGTCGCAACTCGCCCTCAGGGTGGCCCAGAGTAAACGGCAGCAGACGCTCATCGGGCAGCAACAGACGCAGATTACCTTTGCCCGCCAGCAACGGCTCATGTACCTGACCATCCTGATCCTGCTGGTGGGGCTGATTTCGCTGATGGGCTACCTGGCCTACCGCGAGCAAAAAGCCAAACGGCTGCTGACCCGGCAGAAAGAAGAAATCAGCAGACAGGCCGGGCAACTTGCTGAACTGAACAGTACGAAAGACAAACTGTTTTCTATTATCAGTCACGACCTGCGCAGCCCGGTAGCGCACCTCAAACAGGACGTTTATCGGCTGCACACAACCGCCCGGCTGTCGGCCACCCTCTCGCAGTCGGTGAATAAACTGGAGAGCCAGGTCGATCAGATACTGGCTTTGCTGACTAACCTCCTCGACTGGTCGCACAGTCAGTTGACGGGCTTCAAATCAACCATACAATCTATCGACCTCACGGATGCCGTTGACGAGGCAATAAGTCAGCTGTCCGATCAGATCGGCCGGAAGCAACTCGGTGTTGTCAATCAACTCCCCCCGCAACTCGTTGTGCAGGCCGACAAACACCAGCTTCATTCGGTGCTACGAAACATACTGAATAACGCCGTCAAGTTCACGCAACCGGGGGGCTTCATCCGGCTTCGGACCCACGAGCATGCTGACACCATAGAACTGGTTGTGCAGGATACGGGCATTGGTATTGGTGCCGATGACCTGGCCCGGCTGCTGATTGACCCGGCCATACGGGCAGGCACGGCAGGTGAACTAAGTACCGGACTGGGGCTGAGACTATGTCGGGAATTGCTTGCCAGGCAGGGCGGAACGCTGCGTATTGAAAGCCAGGCAGGGACAGGTACGACGGTACGGATTGCACTGCCTGCCGGGGTTACTGATCCCGACGGAGCAGGTACCCGTGTACTGGTGGTTTAACCGCTCGGTGGCCTTGATAGAGTTGGTCAACTTCTGCGTATTGGGCATCAAATCCATTGTTAAGGTAGACAATATGCCTATTCGGGTATGTATGAACCTTTACGGATTTCAAAGCCTTGACAAGTGCCTTATTTTTGTTGGCTAATCGCAGCATAAACGAATGCAGTTAAACCAGCTACCAACCGACGAACAGGCCATACTTCTTTACCAGCAATGTCAGGATCAGGCCGGGTTTGAGGTTCTGTATAAACGGTACGTACAGAAAGTATATCAGAAATGCCTGATCATGATGGGCAATAGTGAGATTGCCCGTGACAACACCCAGGATATTTTTATGAAAGTGATGAGTAAGCTGGATACCTTTCAGTATCGTTCCAGCTTCTCAACCTGGCTTTACTCGATTACATACAATCATTGTATAGATACGCTGAGACGGGAGAAAGCACGGAACATGGAACCCCTTCGACCCGATAGTATTTGCTACGCTACAGAAGTACTGGCAGACAATAATGATATGTATATGTACCAGATTGCCTTACTGAACCAACTGCCCCGGCAGGAGTTGGACTTGTTAAAACGTCGGTACGAGCAAGGGTTTTCTATACGCGACATCAGTAATGAATTGGGTATGAGTGAGTGTGCTGTCAAGATGCGGTTAAAGCGTTCCCGTGATCGCCTGAAATCCTTGTATCGTCAACAAAGCAGATTATACTAAAGCTATGACGGGCCATCCTGCTTCGTTCGTTTGCCTGCTTAATCATTCCTGTTTGTGGCATTTTTCGGTCTGGTCGATTCAGATTATGTCGATTCCAGTCTGGAAAGCCCTTTTTGGGTTCATAATAGCAGTTACCCATACCTGCTTTTGCCAGTTTCTGTATATGTACACTGCCAACTCCGCTGAAAAACCTGCGCCGTGCCTAATCGCCATCGGCGAACATCCACCCGTACTCCAATAAACAGCCCTAGCTACTCGGCCACCTCCGACGACCTGTTCGACATTTTCCGCATTCTGAAAGCCCTCAAACAAATCGTCACCGAGCGCACTGCCGCCTAAACGAAGTCCGGGCAGGACACCATTCGGTTAGTATGCAGTTGGCCAGTATGTTGCGGTCATGGCGTTCGGTCCTGGTTTATGCCCGGTGTTGGCCGGGGGTTTGGCATTGGTTTATATGGGTTGGCTTGCGCCGGTATTCAGTGTTCGATTCGGGACGGTCCGACGGTTCGGCCTACTTGTCGTGTATCAGCGATGTCTATGCTGCTGAGCTTACCACCTTGATTTCGTTCAAAAAGCCCCGTCTTGTATCTACCGCTGCCGAGGGTCATTACATCGAGATCAGGCACAAAATTGCGATTGACTTCTACCTGAACGACGTACATCTGTTGGATGAGTTTCTGGTGATTCCAGGCCATTCCGAAGAAGCCATTATTGGGGCCACTGCGATGCAGAAATGGCGTATTAAGCTTGATTTTGAACATGATACCGTTATCGTTGACCCGAAAGTGGCTAAACTTCAATTGATCTGGTAACCCGTTGGCTGCTTCCATTTTAGGTGGATGACGTCCGGGGTGCAGATGCCAGCGTGGAGACACTGGACCGGCAACGAATAACCGCCGGCATGGACTCGCACGGCATGGAAATTGCTAAACGTATAAAAATCAGCGCGTTCGTGACCACACCGAAATACGGGGGTCAGAAGCAGCAGAATAGTCGGGTAGGGCCGGGCTATTCTGCGTTGGGGGCAGGTACCCCCTGGAGAGAAAGAAAGGAAACGCTCACCTCAGAGAGCAGAAGATACCGGTCAGTACCTCTCTCCATACCATAATGCAAGCCTTCAATTGCCTCATCATCGACGATTCGGCACCAGACGCATTACTGCTACAGCATCAACTTGCTGATCTTACGCTATTTAACAAAATTACTACCTGCCACACGTTTGCCGAAGCGTTTGCCGCACTCACCCAGCATACCTTCAGCCTGGTTTTTCTGGATGTTGAATTAGGCAATGATAACGGTCTCGATCTGTTGCAGGCCATTGTTACCCTGCCACCCGTTATCGTGACCACAGCGCATGACCGCTACGCCGTGCAGTGCTTTGGCACTTAACGGTATTGGTCGGTATTGGCTGATCCGGGACGAGGTTGCCAATGCGATGCTTCATTTTCGGCAGGCGATGCCCTACGCGCTGCAAAACCGTGAAAACTCCGAAGAGCCCCTCGTAGAAACGAACATTAACCTGAGTGCTGCATTTATTCAGCAGCAGCAACCCGACAGTTCCGTGTTGTACGCGCGGCAGGCTGTTCTGCTGGCCAAACGGGGGGGCGTAAGGTATTTCGTGAGCGGGTGCTGCGGGCGTTGATTGATGCCCAGATGATGCAGGGCGACTACCGCGCGACCATGGCCAGTCTGAACGAGTTGAAGACCCTGCGTGATAGCCTGTTTTCTGGTGATACGGTTAGGGCAATGGTCCAGATAGAAAGTAAGTATGAAATTGATAAAGAGGAGAGAATACTTAGTCTGCTCAATCAGAATTTAGTTCGGGAACAGTACGGTCGGTGGTTACTGCTCTGCGTGGTTAGTCTGTTAATCGTGCTATTACTGGCTGGCATCTGGATTTACCGGCAGAGCAGGAAAACGAATCGACTGCTCAGCGATCAGAAACAGGCCATCGAAGATCAGGCTGTTGAACTCTACGAACTAAACCAGACCAAAGACAAACTCTTTACGCTGCTCGGCCATGAGCTGCGGGTACCTATCATCAGTCTGAAAAGTACGCTCACGCTTTTTGAGAGCAACACCCTGACCCCCGATAACCTGCGGCAATACATGAGCCGATTACGGAGCGAGATAGATCAGTATTACCCCATGCTCGATAACCTGATTCACTGGAGCCTTTCGCAGCAGCATGGCCTGTTTGCCGTACCAAGGGTCCTGTGTCTCCACGAACTGACCGATGAGGTATTGTGCGTACTTGAACGGCTTACTATTACAAAGAACATCACGATTGTCAATCGGCTGCAGCCCGCTGCGGTGTTGGCCGATGAGAACCACGTCCGTATTGTGGTACGAAACGTACTGCACAACGCCTTGAAATTTACCCCCGTCGGTGGTACCATTGCGCTGGATTTGATTTTGGAGGATGGGTATGCCGGTGTCATGATACAGGACAGTGGCAGGGGAATATCAGCCGAAATGTTGGCGCGGCTATTTCAGAAGCCGTCTGTGTGGCCGGGTACGGCGGGTGAAAAAGGTACCGGGCTTGGGCTTAAATTATGCCGTGAACTGGTGCTGCTCAACAACGGGCATCCGAGGGTACATAGCAACCCGGAAAATGGTACGCAGGTACTATGCCTGTTTCCTGTGAACACAAGCCTTATTTCGGAATTCGCGCCGGAAGAACTTGCGGGTACGCATGCCTGATCCTGACCAATTGGGCATTCCTGCTGAAGGGTACGTTCGCGAAATCGCTTACTTTGCGGCATGACTAAACTGTATTTGCTCACGCTCCTCGCCTTAACCGCGCTTATCTCCTGTCAGGAAAAAAAAGCGGGCGAACCCGAATTTACCAAACTCGCCGACGAATACGTTGATGTTTATCTGGCTAACAACCCCAGCGGTGCGGTGTATCTCGGCGTTCACGAGTACGACGGCAAGCTGACGATTCCCACCGCCGATACCATTGCCCGGCAACTTGCCCAGCTCCGGCAGTACGACTCTACTTTTGCCCAAATTGATACCACGAAGCTATCGGTTGATAACAACATCGATTATAAGCTGCTCACGGCCAGTATCAAATCAGATATTCATCAGATCGTAGATTTGAAGGTTTACGAAAACCCGATGGCATATTTCGTCGATTTGAGTCCGTACGTCGAGCGTAATTTTGCCCCGCCCGTCAGCCGCGCCCGCTCGGTGGTGCGTATTGCCCGGCAATTGCCCGCGTATTTTGCGGTGGCCCGGCAGAACATCGGCAAAAATCCGCCCCGCGAATATGTCGAAGCGGCCATCGAGGGGCTGCGTGGCTCGGCAGATTACCTGAAAGCCGATATTCCAGAAGCGTTCTCTGCGGTCATGGCCGATACGGCACAAACGGCACTGGCAGCTGACCTCACTGCCGGGCTGAAAATAGGTGCTGCGGCTACCAACGCCTTTGCCGATTATCTGGATAAATCGGTACTGCCCCGCGCTACCGGTTCATTTGCCATTGGCACGGTCAATTACCGGAAAATGCTGCTCTATAACGAGCAACTGACCATTAATCCCGATAGTCTGCTGCAACTCGGCATGGAAAACCTCGTCCGTGAACAGGCCGAGTTTGCCGCTGCCGCCCGCATCATCGACTCCACCAAAACGCCCATCGAAGTCTTTGCTGCCATCCAGCAGGAACATCCCACCGCCGACAGTCTGCTGGCTGCTACGCGCGGGCATACCGAAGCTATTCGGCAGTTTCTGCTCGATAAAAATATTGTTACGGTGCCGTCGGAAGTGCGGGCCACGATCACCAAAACGCCCGAATTTATGGTCGGAGCCACGGCGGCCATGAACACACCGGGTCCGTTTGAAGTCTCCTCGGCGTCGGCAGCGTATTACTACATTACGCTGCCCAAGGCCCAATGGACGCCCAAACAGCAACTGGAATGGCTCACGCTGTTCAATAAATACGTTGCCGAGATTATCTCGGTACACGAAGCCTATCCGGGCCATTACGTGCAGTTTCTGCACCTGAATGCCTCGAAGAAGCTGAGTCGGGTGCGGAAGATTTTTTCGAGTTACGCCTTCGTGGAGGGTTGGGCGCACTACACCGAGCTGATGATGCTGGAGCAGGGATTTGGCAAGTCTGACGACCGTGTTACGGCGGCCAAGTATAAAATGGCGCAGCTGTCGGAGTCGCTGCTGCGGTATTGTCGGCTGGTGTGTTCTATTCAGGAGCATACGCACGGCTGGACCGTAGAGCAGGCTACACAATTTATTATGGACAACTGCTACTACGAGCGCAAACCCGCCTACGAAGAGGCCCGGCGCGGTACGTTCGACCCCGGCTACCTATCCTATTCGCTCGGTAAGCTGCAACTGCTGGCCCTGCGCGATGAGGTGAAGAAAAAACAGGGCGACGCATTTGTGCTGAAGACATTTCACGATCAGGTGCTGGACAACGGAATGCCGCCCGTTCGGCTCCTGCGCGACATATTGATTCGCGATCAGAATCCAGCGAAAACCAGTTTGTAATGGGTTGAAATAAACCCTCTAAACATACAATTCTGTCATGGATTGTATATATTTGTTATTCCTTACTTCGTTCTTTACTTAAGAAAACTTGCTCTACTCAAATGAATAGAAGAGATGCCCTTATGCGGGTAGCCTTAGTGGCGGGTGCTACGGCCTCGCTGCCCGCCTTAGCCGACACGCTAGAAGCGTCGGCCACTCGCCGTGCGCTGACTGGTAAGCCGGTATTTTTCACTGCCGACCAGGACGCGACTATCGCCGAACTCGCCGACACGATTATTCCGACCACCAAAACGCCCGGTGCCAAAGCCGCCAGGGTGAACGAGATTATCGACATCATCGTGAAGGACTGCTATCGCGAACCCGAACAAAAGGCGTTTGTAGAAGGGCTGGCCCGCACCAACAAACTGAGTCAGGATGCCTATGGCAAAGCCTTTGCTCAGCTTGATAGCCCGCAGCGCATCGACATCGTGAAGAAACTCGAAGCCGAAGCCAAACAGCAGCGTGCCGATATGGCCAACGCCCAAAAAGTGCAGGCGGGAGCCGGTCAGAACGACGTACAACTGCCCAAAGAAAAGCAGAAAAGCACGACGCCGTTTTTCACGATGTTGAAAGACCTGACCCTGACGGGCTACTTCACCTCCGAAATCGGCGCGACCCAGGCTCTTGAGTATGTTGCTGTACCGGGCCGCTACGATGGCTGTGTTCCCCTCAAGCCTGGCCAAAAGGCGTGGGCACTGTAAACAAATAATTGTACAGTCGTAGAGTTAAAGAGTTGTATAGTTACCTCCGGGTGCGTCAACACCCACTGCGGCAATGTCCATTGCGGCAGCCAACTATACAGCCGTACAACTCTATAACTCCTTTATAATTCCTTAAAAGATGAACCTGAACATAGACGCTAAGAAAGACATGACCTACGACGCCATCGTTGTGGGTTCGGGTATATCGGGTGGCTGGGCAGCCAAAGAACTGACTCAGAAAGGCCTGAAAGTATTGATGCTGGAGCGGGGTCGCGACATAAAACACGTCGAAGGCTACCCTACTGCCACCAATAATCCCTGGGATTTTCCGCACCGGGGCCGCGTAACGGCCATGGCCGCCGAAGAATACTGGGCCAATATGCGCACCGGCTACACCGCCAACGAAGAATGGCGGCATATGTTCGAGAACGACAAAGAAAACCCGTACCTCGAAAAAGAAAACCGCAAGGTGGACTGGATTCGCGGGTATCACGTGGGTGGGCGGTCGCTGATGTGGGGGCGGCAGAGCTACCGCTGGAACGAAGAAGATTTCATGGCCAATGCCAAAGAAGATATTGGTGTCGACTGGCCCATTCGTTACAAAGACCTCGAACCCTGGTACACCTATGTAGAGGGGTTTGTTGGTATCTCTGGTAATAAAGATGGTCTGGATGTATTGCCTGACGGTAATTTCCTGGCGCCGATGGACCTGAACTGCGTGGAGAAAGAAGTGAAACAGCGCGTAGAAAAGCAGTTTGGTAAGCGGACCGTGACCATTGGCCGTACTGCCCACCTCACGCAACCCAAGCAACTTCACTACGATTTGGGCCGGGCCGCCTGTCAGTACCGCAACCAGTGTATGCGCGGCTGTCCTTACGGCGCGTATTTCAGTACGCAGTCGGCTACGTTGCCAGCTGCGATGAAGACCGGTAAGTTGACGCTGCGTCCCGATTCGATTGTGTCGGAGGTGATTTACGATGAGCAGAAGGGTAAGGCAACCGGCGTTCGGGTTATTGACCAGAACACGAAGCAGGTACGCGAGTACTTTGCCCGGGTTATTTTCCTGAACGCATCGGCATTCCCAAGCACGGGCATCCTGATGAACTCCAAGTCGCGCCGGTTCCCCAACGGAATGGGCAATCAGTCCGATCAACTGGGCCGTAACATCATGGACCATCACCTTGCCGCTGGTGCGTCGGGTTCGTTTGAGGGCATGGAAGACCAGTATTACTACGGTCGCCGGGCCAACGGCGTGTATGTTCCCCGCTACCGCAACTGGGCGGGCGACAAGCGTGATTACGTCCGGGGCTTCGGCTACCAGGGTGGTGCGGGCCGCTCGGGCTGGAACCGGGGCAACGGCATGGAAGGATTTGGAGCCGATTTCAAAGAAAGTCTGACGATGCCTGGACCGTGGTCAATGGGTCTTGGTGGCTTCGGCGAGATGATTGCCAACCCGGACAATCGATTTACGCTCAGCGATCAGAAAGACAAGTGGGGCCTGCCCATTTACGTGTTTGATGCAGCCTACGGCGAAAACGAACATAAGATGCGCAAAGACATGATGAACGATGCCGCTGAAATGCTGGAAGCCGCCGGTTGCAAAAACGTGACGACCTACAACGACACAAGCAAAAACCCCGGCATTGGTATTCATGAGATGGGTACCGCCCGCATGGGCAAAGACCCCAAAACGTCGGTGCTGAACGCACACAACCAGCTTCACGAGGTGAAAAATGTCTTCAACACCGACGGTGCCTGTATGACCTCGGCATCGTGCGTGAACCCATCGCTAACGTACATGGCCCTGACAGCCCGCGCGGCAGACTTCGCCGTGAAAGAAATGAAGCGCGGTAATCTGTAAGTCAGTTTCAATAGTTGACTTTTGAAGAAAGCAGTGGGGATTCGTCTCCGCTGCTTTTTTTGCTAATTGGGTAATCAAAAACGGATGACAGATAGCTAACCGATACAACTATGACCGCTACCGCCGATCTGATGACCGGTAGCACCACGCACATTCGAGCTGAAATGGATTCTCTATAAAAACGATAGAAAAAAAACATATGGTTCTGGCAGACGTTATTACTGCTTAACAAAACGCTTATCCGTAAGCAGATCTCAACGATGAAGAAAGTAATGATTCTGGGTATGATGCTGGCAGCCGGTATCACCCTCAACGCCACGGCGCAGACCACGAACTCGACGGGTGCTGGAACTACCGGAACTACCACAACTGGTACGATGAACAACGGCACCAACACGGGCACCAACTCTGGTACGTACCAGACCCAGCCGCCAGCAACCAACTCGGGTACGATGAACAACAACGGTACCACCATGACTACCGGCACCTACACCACCCCGAATCCCGCCACCGGTACGATGAATAATGGTACCACGACGGGTACGATGAACAATGGTACAACCGGTACGATGAACAATGGTACAACAGGTACCACGAATAACGGAACCTACTCGACTGGAACCGGTACGATGAACAGTGGTACAACCACACCGACAACGGACTCAAAGACGGGTACAAACGACCGCATGGGTACCGGAACAACCGGTAATCCCAGCCGCAAAACCAAAAGTCGGCCAAATCGCTCGACGGGTACCACGGGTACATCTTCAACCACGATACCCCCGCGCCGGTAAAATCAAGCGATAATGTATAAATTACTGATATATGTACATGTATCAGCAATTTATGCATTATCGCGCTTATTGTTACAAAACGATATTGGCATAGTTTATGATAATCCGTTGGTTCATGCAGGAATCGGGGATTTTCGGGCCGCATAATCGTATTTCATCGGCCATTTTCGGTTATAACCTTCCGAATGTAGTCTTGTCAGGGGTTGGCACGAAATTCGACACATATTGATCGAATTGCTCTGCCAATATGAACAAACGACTACAACGCACACGCTGGTTATTTTTTGTCTCGATAAGTTATGGGTGGCTGTGGGCATGTTCGGCCCTTGCCGGTGCGTCCGTTGCCGCCGATACCTGCCAGCACCCCGCCCCGCCCGTTCTCAGTAGTTCGGCAGCGTCGGTTTGCCGCTACGACTCGGTGATGCTTTCGGCCACGGGCTGCGCGGGTACCGTTGTCTGGTCAACGGGCGAGTTTGGATCGGGTATTCGGGTCAGGCCGCAGCAAACCACCACATACACCGCCATCTGCCGGTTAGAGCCGGGCTGTATCAGTTGCTTTGCCGAGCCGGTTGTCGTAACCGTCAACACACCCGCACCACCGGTCCTTGCGGCATCGGCCAGCCGCGTTTGTCCCGGCGACGTTGTTTCGCTGACCGCTACACAATGCGCCGGTCTGGTTCGCTGGTCAGACCAAAGTACCGGCCCCGTCTGGACCGGAAAACTCGACCAAAATGCCACGTTCCGGGCTACCTGCGAGCAGAATGACTGCATGAGCAGCCTGTCGAAGCCTGTTTTGGTTGAGGTGAATCTACCGACGGTGCCGGTCATTCAAATTAGTACTACCGAGGTTTGTGCTGGTCAGCCGGTGGCACTATCGGCTTCCAATTGCCTTGGTACCGTCCGCTGGTCAGATGGGGGCGAGGGGCTGAGCCGGATTGTTCGTCCGATGGCATCGGTGCAGTACACCGCTGTTTGCGAAACGGGTTCGTGCCGCAGCGAGCGTTCGGTGGCTGTTGGCGTGCAGGTGCGTCCGGCCACGCGGCAACTCCAACTGGCAACGTCGCTGACCAATACCTGCCCCTACCAGACCGTTGACCTGACCCGCTCTATCAGTGAAGGGAAAACGGTTCCGGCGGGTCTTTTTTACGCCTTCCGAACAAAACCTGATCTTGATGCCGCACCCGTACAAACGCCGGTGGCCGTGCTGGCCGGAACGTACTACATATATGGCTACACAACAGACGGTTGCTATACCGAACCAGTGGCCGTTTCGGTAATGATTTCCCCCTGCGAAAATGCCATTCCGCCCTGTCAGAGTAACCCCGCTTCGGTACAGGCATCGCTGGTTTCCATAGATTGGCAGGCGGGCGTGGCACAGCTGAACGTGCGGCTCGGGGGCGTGGCAAAACAAACAGAGTGGCAAAGTACGGGCAACGGCCTGTTTACGGGCAACGGAACCATAACGCGCTACCTGCTGTCAGAAGCCGACCTGAAAACGAAAGCCATCACGTTCACTGTCAGCACGCCCGACCCCGACGGGGCTGGCCCCTGCACGGGTGCCAGCGACCGGCTCATAATAACCCATAGTCTGGACGACAAGCGCGGCACTTCTGCCTTAGGGCAACAGGTGAAGCAGGTGGCGCAGACCTTGCAGACTACCCAGCAAAACGCACAAACAGACGAGGAACCGACGTCAATATTCATACCGGAGGGTTTCTCTCCCAACGGCGACGGTGTCAATGATCTATTCGTTATTCGCTACGTACCGGCTGGGGTGAATGTTCGGCTGGATATATACAACCGGTGGGGAAACCGCGTTTATCATCGGGAAAACTACCAGAACGACTGGGATGGTACCGCCAATGAAGGTATAGGGGTTACCACTGGTAAAGGACTGCCTGATGGTACTTACTTTTACCAGGTAACCCTCAGCAATGGACAGGAATTTACGCGTTTCATGACGCTGGTGCGGTAATACTATCCAAAAAAGGAATGAATAAACTTGCTTTGCCGATCAAGTAGCCTCCAGTATCGGTAAGGTAAAAAGAGACCATAAGTATGTGCAGGAATTGGGTTAGTTGGTTAGTAGGCATTTGGCTGTGGGTAGGGAGTTTCTCTGCACTGGCGCAAACCGATTCGTTGTTGAGACAGGCCGACCGGCTGCTCAACTACAAAGCCTATGGTAGGGCCATTGACGCCTATGGTCAGCTCCTGTCCAACCAGGAAAGCCCCCTCACGGCTGAGCAGAAAGCACGGGTTCAGGGCCAGCTGGCGCGGGCGTACCGGCAGGTGGGCGATGGGGCAAAGGCCGAACGGTATTTTCGGGAATCGCTCAGCAATAACTCCAGCGAAGACCCCCAGCAAACCCTGCAATACGCCCAGACGCTGGCCGGAAACGGCAAATTTCAGGAAGCCCAGCAGCAATACGAACGCTACCTGAAATTGAAATCCGCCACACCCGACCGCGTACCCGCGCCCGTTCCCCTTAACGAACGCGACGGTAAAAGCGAGTCCACGCGCTACCGGATCGAGTATCTGGCCCTGAACTCGAAAGGAGAAGAGTTTAGCCCGGCCTTTTATCAGGAGGGTCTGGTGTATGTACAAGGCACAAAGGGTGGTTCAGCCATTGAAACAACTGGCAAGGGTGGAGGCAATGGCTACCTCGACCTGATGTAC
>JBBRUB010000002.1:0-22539 GCA_038248175.1 Cytophagales bacterium
AGTACCCAACCTGACCCGTACAGTTTCTGGGCATACGTCCATGCCAGATAAGTGGCGATAACGACAATGGCAATATTGATAAGATTATTGAAGATCACCAGCGATGCCAGCAATCGCTTAGGCCGGTCGAGCAACAGAGCAATGCGTTGTTCGGCGGGGTGTACACTCTCCCGGCATAGCGCACGATCAGCGGGCGAGAGCGAGAAAAATGCCGCTTCGGCAGCCGATACCAGACCGGCCAGCGTAATCAACAGTATGAGCAGGGCCGCGTAGGGGCCATAAAAATCAAAATAGGTGCCCCAGCCTTCTATGGCCGGAAGCACCTGTCGGGGAAGAGGATCACTAAGGTCCATGTAAGTCAGGTCTCGTTCAACAATCGAGCCACAGGGCGTTAAAACGGCAGATCGTCGTCATTCCCGTTGCCCTCAAACGCCGGGGCGGGTTGCTGTGTAGGAGCCGCCTGCTGGCGGGTGGGAGCTGGTTTGGCAGGCGCATCTGCCTGAGCCGGAGCAGGCTGCTGCCGGGCTGGCTGCTGCTCAGAACCATCGTCCTGCCGGTCATTGGGGCCTCCCAGAAACTGAAACGTAGTGGCCCGTACATTAAGCGAAAAACGCTCTTTACCTTCTTTGTCAGTGTAGGTCTCGGTCTTCAACCGGCCTTCAACATAGATTTGCTGGCCCTTGCGAACGTATTTTTCAATGGTTTTGGCCTGATCATTCCACACCTCAACCCGGAACCATTCTGTTGATTCTACCTGCTCGCCCGAGCGGGTGGTGTAGCGTTCGTTAGTAGCCACACTGAACTTGGCCACAACCGAGCCGCCATCTAAATAACGTACATCGGGATCGTTGCCTACGTTGCCGATGATGATCACTTTGTTTAAACTTGCCATTACTGAAAATTAGTTAGTTACCGGTGAAAAATACGGGATTAGGAGAAATAAAAATACGGAAATGCAGCCACTTATACAAGCATCCGGGCCAAATAGTTCGTGATGATGACCGGCTTGGGCAGCGCACCAGTCTGCTCGGCTGTGTACCACTGCAAATTACCCGGCAACACTCCATTTACCGTATCGGGCAACTCAATCTGATAGAACACAGCCCGAATCCGCTGGTGCGACAGCAACTGAACATCAGCTACCGGGGCCGCCACCATGTTTCCGCTTTGTACCAGCTTATCAACCAGTTCAGGCAGGTTCAGGCTCCGAAAATCAGCCACCGGCTCATCGGTCTCAATCGGATAAAAATCGAACAGGTTTTGCCAGACGTCGCGGGCGGTGCGCTCACGCAGGGCCAGCTTTTCGCCCTGCCTGAATACCAGATAACTGATAAACCGTTCCCGAACGGGTGCCTTGCGAGCCTTTACAGGCAGTTTGTGCTGCTGCCCAGTCTGGTACGCTACGCAGTGTTGCTGCAATGGACAGAGCAGGCAGTCGGGCGAAATGGGCGTACACTGAATGGCCCCAAACTCCATAACGGCCTGATTATACGTAGCCGGGTCGTTTGCGTAAGCAATAAGACGGGCCGCCAGCGCGGCAAACGTTTTCCGGGCCAGTGTCGTGGTAATATCGTCCGTAATACCAAACACCCGCGCCAGCACCCGATACACGTTGCCATCCACCACCGCCACCCGTTCTCCAAAGGCAAAAGACGCGATGGCAGCAGCTGTGTATGAACCTATCCCCTTCATTTTCAGCAACTCACGGTATGAGTCAGGGAACTTGCCACCCAGTTGCTCGGTTACAAATTTAGCAGTCTGATGCAGGTTTCGGGCGCGGGAGTAATAGCCCAGTCCCTGCCAGAGCCGGAGTAGTTGCTGCTCATTGGCACGGGCCATATCGGCCACGGTGGGGTAGGTTTCAACAAATCGTTCGTAATAGGGTTTGCCCTGTGCAACGCGGGTTTGCTGAAGAATTATTTCCGATAGCCAGATTCGATACGGGTCAGTAGTGTGCCGCCAGGGGAGGTCGCGCTTATGACGTTCGTACCAGAGTTCCAGCGAGGGGGCAAGTATCCGCTCGGTGACGTTAGTGTCTGATTGCCAATTCAAAATAAAAGCTGGAAAAGCATCGTTGGTCAGAGAAATGGTAAAGACAGGGTTTCATAATATAGGGGAAAGCCGTACCTTTGTGTCCCATTTTTGACACCCGAATTTCAACAATACAATACACGTTAAAGTTTAAGAAGTCGTGACGAAAGCAGACGTAATTGCAGAGATCTCCGATAAGACCGGGATTGACAAAGCAGAGGTGACCAATACACTGGAAACCTTTTTCTCGGTTGTGAAAGATTCACTGGCCGAAGGGGAGAACATCTACGTGAGGGGGTTCGGTAGTTTCATTAACAAGAAGAGAGCCAAGAAGGTAGCCCGCAACATCTCGAAGAACACCGCCATGGTGATCGACGAACACTACATTCCCAGTTTCAAGCCTGCCAAGATTTTTGTTGAGCAGGTTAAGACCAGCGACAAGGCTAAGGAAGCGGTCGAGTAATTTTTTGGCGTCCGGCGTTTGCGACGTCACTCTCAATTATGAATAAATTCATTTTGCTTGTTGTCATTCTCGCTGCGGCCCTTACGGCGGGTTTATATACCCGGCCCAAGGTGGTTGTGCGCAATGAAGACAAACAACTGAGCCAGACGTCGCAACTGCCCGGTAGCCGAACTACTACCAAAGACTCGCTGGATCAGGCGGCATCTATTGGCCCTGCCGATCCCAGCCAGCCAGATCGGGCGTCCATGCACAACGAGCCGCTGTCGGTTAAAGATCAGCAGCGGGTAGCAGGTCTCCGCCAGCAATACGCAACTGCCGGCGCCGGGAGCAGGCCAGCCGTAACAACGCAGTTGATTGAGGTTTTTCGGCAGGTGAACCGATTTGACAGTGCCGCCTATTACGCAGGTGTTCTGGCAATCGAGCAACCAACCGAGGTTAACCTGTTGCAGGCGGGCGATCAGTATTTTGAGGCTTATACGTTCGCCGTTGATGAAAAGAAATCGGCCACGCTGGGTCAGAAAACCCGCGACCTCTACCAGAAAGCACTGGACAAAAATCCTAACCTGCTTTCGGCTAAGGCTAACATGGCCATGACCTACGTCAACACGGAGAATCCTATGCAGGGAATCATGCTCCTGCGCGACGTGTTGCAGCAGGATCCGACCAACGAGCTGGCCCTGTTCAACATGGGTCTTCTTTCCATGCGGTCCAATCAGTTTGAGCGGGCAATTGGGCGGTTCCGGCAGATTCTGGTGGTAAACCCGGCGAGCCGAAAGGCGAAGTTTTACCTCGGCATCAGTCTAACCGAAGCCGGCCAGAAAGTTGAGGCAAAGAAGGTTTTGGCAGAGGTTAAGCAGCAGGAGAAAGACCCGCAAATTTTAGCCGCCATTCGCGAATACGAAGAGCGGCTTGCCAATTGAGTTATACAGTTGGATAGTTATAAAGTTACTGGGTTGACGAGTGCGTCAGCAGACTTTTGAACTGTACGACTTTAAAACTATACAACTTTTCAGGGTCAGCCGGGTGGTTGGCCGACTTATTTTTTACTATCAAACAACTTATCACATGCCCTGCGGTAAAAAACGGAAACGGCACAAGATTGCCACCCACAAGCGGAAGAAACGGCTCAGAAAAAACCGGCACAAGAAAAAGTAGTTTTCGGTTCGGGGCTTGATGCCTAAGGTTGCTGATACAGCTGTTTACAGCGACTCAACGTTAAACGTCAAACACCGAACCTTGGGCAATTTTACAGAAGCCTCGGCCGGCCTGCGAAGACCGTACGTGGCTTCTTTCTTTTTTTTGTAGCCATTCTAACCGTCAATTCATCTTGTGAGTAATGAATTAGTTATCAGTTCGACTCAGAAAGGTGATCGGATCGCACTCTTGCAAAACAAGAGATTGCTGGAGTATCACGAAGAAGAGTTAGACAGCAGCTTCACCGTTGGCGATCTATACTTAGGAACAGTCAAAAAACTCTCGTCAGGACTCAATGCGGCCTTTGTCGATGTTGGCCACGAGAAAGACGGTTTTTTGCACTACCAGGACTTGGGGCCGAATATCAATTCGCTCAATAAACTGGTCAAAGACGTAATCGCGAAGCGCGTCACTACAGGTCGGCTTAACGGCGTAGCGCTGGAGCCAACTATCGATAAGATTGGGAAAATCGATAAGGTACTGACCAAGAACGCTCCCATCCTGGTTCAGGTGGTTAAGGAACCCATCTCAACTAAAGGTCCCCGCCTTTCCTGCGATATTTCAATTGCAGGACGATACCTGGTGTTGGTGCCGTTTTCGGACGGTGTTAACCTGTCCAAGAAAATTACCGACCGTGCCGAACGGTCGAGGCTACTTCGGCTTATGTCGTCGCTCAAGCCTCAGCATTTCGGTGTTATTGTGCGTACAGTAGCCCAGGACAAAGACGTCGAAGAACTCGACCGTGATCTGCAAAACTCACTTGCCAAATGGGATCAGGCTATTAAAAGCCTGGCCGACGCCAAACCGCGCGATCGGGTTTTTGGTGAGATGAACCGGGCCTCGTCTATTCTGCGCGATATGCTCAACGAATCCTTCGAGAGCATTACCGTAGATAGTCGCGAGTCGTTCGAGGAGATTCGGGATTACATTCATACGATTGCGCCCGAAAAGGAGAAGATCGTCAGGTTCTTCAACGGAAAGGGTAAGATGTTTGAGGTCCTTGGGCTTGAGAAACAACTCAAAGGTCTCTTTGGCCGGTCGGTGAGTTTACCCGGGGGTGGTTATCTGATCATCGAACATACCGAAGCCCTGCACGTCGTTGACGTCAACAGCGGCAACAAGTCCAACTCGGAAGAAGATCAGGAAGCTACGGCCATCAGCGTGAACCGCGAAGCCGCCAAGGAAATTGCCCGCCAGCTCCGGCTGCGCGATATGGGTGGCATTATCGTGATAGACTTCATCGACATGAAGAAAGCAGAGAATAAAAAACTGCTTCAGGACATCATGCGCGACGAAATGAAACCCGACCGCTCGAAGTTCACGATCTTGCCCCTGACCAAGTTCGGCCTGATGCAGATTACCCGTCAGCGCGTCCGGCCCGAAATGAACATTGTTACCCGTGAGGTTTGCCCCACCTGTGGCGGCACGGGTACCATTCAGGCCAGTGTACTGGTAACGGACGTAATAGAGAATAATCTGGATCATGTCCTGACCAAACAGAATGAGCGGGGAATTTCTATCTCTATGCACCCTTTCCTGTATTCGTATTATACCAAAGGTCTGTATTCCAAGCAGATGCAGTGGTTTAAAAAGTACAAAACCTGGGTTAAAATTGTGAAAGACAGTTCGCTAGGCATTGTCAATTTCAAGTTCTTCAACAAATCGGGCGAAGAAATTGAACTCAGCAGCACAACGTAAGTCAGGCCGGTAGCTTATGCATAATGAATGCCATTACTCTGGAGTAATGGCATTCATTATGTATAAGCTACCGATTTATTTAGCAGAGTACTTCCAGTTCTACCAGTTCACCAAAGATATCCTGACCAACTACGTCTTCTACCGATTCAACACCGTTGAGATTCAGCAGTAAATCGCGTAAATCATCGGTGATCTCGTAGGTTTGATAAAGACGCCGATCGAACAGGATTGGGGCCTGCTCCATGTCACAGAGGGCATACCGATCCGCATTAAAGACAGGCTTCCCGAGTTTGTGACTCAGTACACTACCGAGCTTCTCCGGCTCCAGAAAAGAGTGGATGTGGTTCCAGCCACTCCATTGCTCCGGGTAGCGCAGTAGAAAAGGCCAAAGCGCGTCGTATAACTGCTGCATAGCTTCCCGACAGTACATCTCCCTGTCGCTCTTCCGAATGGGCCGGATGGCCTTCTGGAAATACAATACATTGGTTAGGTCCTTCTCGCGATAGCTAATGACGGGTACCAGCGGTACGCCAGCGGCATGCGACAGATACGCAACACCCTTCCGGGTCAGCATACGCCGACTACCCAGCTGCACAGACAGGTACTGGCTCTCCTCTCCCGGTTCCGGGGCGGACTCCGGGCTACCATCTACATAGACAATCAGCGATCGTCCGGCTTTCAACTCGCGCAATACCGTTAGGGCCGCCGTTGGGCTACCCGCTTCCACCACGCGGAATGCATTGGTGTAGCCGTGTTGTCGGCGCAGACCCTCAATATGTCTGGTCATATCGTCGCCCTGACTCCGGTTCATGCTGCTGCCTACCATCAGGACGCAATCTACACCCTGTCTAAACAGGACACTGGTCAGAAGTCGATACGACCCGAGGTGATAAGCACAGTAGATAGCCGGTTCATTTGCCTCGGGCAGATTACCCTTACCGCTTAGCCGCACCAGTTCGCCTGCAGATAGGCTCTGCTGATCTATGGTGGCATAAATCTCGTGTTGCATAACCTGCCGGAAGAGGTTCTCGTGGCTGGCGCGGGGAATTTGAGGGATCACGTTCTCGACATTAGCCGAGAACGTGGTGAACTTCATCAAATATCCCCGTTCCTGTTGTAGATCGACCCGCTCAAAATGCTCCCGACAGCGGGCCAACTCCTTTCGGTAAATCGTCCGGGCGGTTGGCATGGTTCCTATGGGTTTTAGCGCGTAACGGCAGTGAACTTGGGTTTGGTAGGCTCAGAAAGGTCCCACTGGCTGCAGCATTCAGGACCAGCCAGAAAGTTAAGCTGGGTAGCAGTTTCTGCTTTTGCAGCAATCTTATTGATAAATTTAGCGACGTTTACCGACTTGATGGTGAATTGCTTATTCATGGCTTTTAATGATTGATTATTGGTTGCTTGATTGGAGGGGCGTTCCTTACGCCTTTTTGTTGATACAAAGCTACCGGCCTGACGAAGGGCCATCAATCACAAAAAAGTCACAATAGGCCGTTGGAATTAGTTAATTATTACCAGTATCTTAGTCCTGATTTCAGCAGTATAGTGGTATGAAGGAAATCCGACTCAACAGAAGATTTTTACGTAACCCGTTCAGCAGCGTTATAATCCTGCTAAGTCTGGTATTGCTTATGGAAGCATTATCCTGGTCAATTGGTTATAAGATAAAGGCGGCAAAATTAGAGGAGGCTGGTGGTGTATTGTCCTATACTGGGAAATTAGTTACTCAATTCCTCATTCCTGAATTCTTCACTCTGTTCATAATCATTTTCTTGCTGAACCGTTTTCATGACTTAGCCAGAGTTAAAACTGTTGAGAATACAATACAAAGCATAGCTACCTATGAGTTGTTATGTTTACCCGTGTTGATGGTATCGTTTCTGTTCTTTAACCCCTTTACGCAGACTATCAGATTCTTCACTGAACACTTCCCTGTGTACACATTTCAGGACTATTGGACTTACTACATCGTCAAAACCTACACATGGTCCACCTATTTTACGTATCTGTTTCCTGTACTCCTGATTGGCTACTTAGCCATAAATGTCTCGCTGATCATTGATAGCTCTACACAGCGACGTTCAACTCACGAGGCAGCCCAGACCCAGATCACTGAAGCAGAACAGAAGATAGCGTCTTTGTCGGCCACGTTTATTCCGAAACCAGTACCCGTTACACCAACGCCTTATCTAACGCATTTAAAAGGGAAGGGGTTGACCGGTGAAATGACCTTCACGGTCAACGAAGCCTACTTTTACACGGTCGGAGATCGTACCTATTACGCTGAACTGACAAAGGGCCGCTTCCAGATCAGCAAGACAATTAATGAACTGGAAAAGGAACTTGATCCGGGTGTATTTTTCCGAATCAAACGCGATTACATCATCAACCGGCAGGCTGTACAGGGTTTCTCCTACTGGGAAAACGGCAAGTATATTGTGCGACTCAACACGCCCGACGCTTACGAGATTGTTGTACCGCGCAACCGGATGAATGAGTTTAAAGAGTGGCTACAGCTTACTCTCCCCACAGAGAGCGCCTGACGTACTTCACAGGTGGTTTTTCACAGCAATACCATAGCGAGGCAGTTGCCGACATCCATCCAGATCCAGTTTTCTGGCAATGTGAGCCTTGTGGTTAATGGCTGTTCGATAGCTGATACCTAACTGCCCGGCAATTTCATCAGCGGTGTAGCCATTGGCCACCATCTTTAGTACTTCCCGTTCCCGGTCAGTCAGTCTGCTAAGTTCGTTGCGGGTCTGCTCGGTCAACACATCCACCCCGTAATTCTTCATCAGGGCAGTAAACCCACTACTGTAATAACATCCCCCCGCGCTGACGGTGTGGAAACAGCGGTACAGTTCGTCTAAGCCGTCGCTGGCATACAGAAATCCAAAAAAACCCATCTGCATAGCACTGGCAATCTGGCGCAAATCCGGTTTGCTGGTATATAGGATGAATTTCGTCTTTTTATTGGTTTCTCTGATCTGGGGTATAATATCGAAACTTTGTCTGCCCGACATCTCTGACTCCAGAATCACACATTCTGGACGCTTCACCCTAATCTGCTGAATGGTATCATCCAGCTCTACCGCCCGACCAACTACATTATAACCCTGCTCCTTCAGAAGCTGACTCAGAACTTCGCAGTTGAAAACTTCGGACTGGGCCACCAGAATAGAGAAATCCCGACGGCGTATTGCGAAGCTTCGGGCTGCTTCCTGATCGTTAACTGACTGATTCATTTTGGCTGTAGTTTGAATATTTTCTTAGAGTTAAGACAACTTAAAAAGGCAGTTATCGGCCGCTGAGAGCTGTTAATTCACCCACCCCATTCTATCTAAAACATCGTTCAGATTGCTTAAGAGTAGCTATTTGAGTGATTTCGCGCACGAAAACGGTGATTTCACGCAGAGACACTTGATGGGTCAAAATTACTGAGCCTACTTTGTCTTGCAGCTAATGAACAAGGCATACAAAAGGATCAGGGTGATGAATCAACAAAAGACAATGAAATCGACAACCTATGACGTGTCGACAAAAGAAGTTCAAAGCATTATCACCGACTGGGTAACGTCTATTGAAGGGTTTCGTATGCGTCACGTTAATCTGACCAAGCTCATCAATACACTACAGGCATCGGCCCGGCGGAATCCGAACGAGAGCCGAAAGAGACTGCGTAAGCTGATCGAATTGCGTCAGTATATGAGCGATGCGCTGATGACTCTTATGCTCGACCTTTCCGAGCAGAAACCAGAACGTTCCATACAGTCGTCAAAACCAGGCCAACTCCATACCCACGCCAGCATACTGGCTCAGTTGAGCAAAGAGATCGATGCCGAATTAACGGCTGGCATCGTAGTTGCCCAAGCATAGTGTTCACTTTCCTTCTGATAAAGGCAGTCTCTCCAACATGTTGGAGAGACTTTTATGTTTAAGTAGCGTAGTAAAATTTTACTACGCAAGATAGCTATCATATACTTTTTCTGACAACTAAAAATATACGGTTTATCTACTTTATCTTATCATGCTCGTGAATAAATCCACATACAAGACTTCTGGCTACTTGACCTTATCCTGAAATTACCGTTCCAAGTTCCTGAGATATTTGCATATCTATTCGCTTCACATGCATATACTCGATCATGAGCTGATCGGCCTCATCGGGAGTTGCGCCTTTCAAATCACGTAGTTGCTGCTGTAGCGAGGTCATACGTTGCTCAGCCAGTGTTTTCTTGATTCGTAAGATATTTCGATAGGCAGCCATTGCGAGAATATCATCTTCTTCTTCCGACGGAACAAAAATCTCGTGCTTCACCCAGCCTTCGCTGATTTCGTAGCGGGGCGTGGTCATGTTGATGGCCTGATGTAGAATAGCTTCATACTGCTGCTCATCCGTGTCGGTTGGCCGATTGAGGAAATCGTCCGCCAGCAGAATCTTGCCCTGACCGTATGCTTCGCGGTATAAAGTAAGGATAAAATCATACGGAACTGTCTGAAAATCAACATCATTGAGCTCACTCAGTATATAGTGACAAAGCGTAATACCGGGTTCCAGTTCCCGGGTGCCGTAATTCATGAGCAAACGGACACACTCCTCTTCCTGGTACGACAATGCCGTTCGTACAGCGGGCTGACGGTATTGTGGCTGGACAGACGTTACTGTCTGAACACTACTGTCGGCGGGTAGATCAATGTCCAGACCGTTGAGCAGCGCGTTGATGTCCTCCAGGGATTCTTTACCTTCTTCTGCATATATATTTGAGTCGATAGTGATCTTTTTAAGCTGCGTCTGTCTCTTCGCATTTTGTATCTCCTCGTTTCTGCGTTGAAGAATTAATTGATTTGCTTTACTCGTTATAGATTGCTCGGTGATGTTAAACTTGAGATCGTGTGCTATTACCTTCGTGTAGAATTCTCTTTTAACGGGATCTGGTATCAAAACCAGTGTACGTATTATCTCATCGACAACTACGGCTTTCTTCAAGGGGTCTTCACCAGCTTCTTCCAGCAGTACTTTAGTGAGAAAGCTCAGGAATGGCCTTGAGTTTTCATCAATGAACTTTTTAAAATCTGTCGCTCCGATCCTCTTAACGTAAGAGTCTGGATCCTCTGATTGTGGTAGAGCTACCACCTTAACTTCAATTCCTTCTTCCAAAGCGATGTTAAGTCCTCTCAATCCCGCTTTTATACCAGCCACATCACCATCATACAGAATAGTGATATTCGGCGTGAAACGGGCAATGAGCCGGATTTGCTCGGTCGTGAGGGAGGTACCCGACGATGCCACTACGTTTTTGATACCCGCCTGGTGGAGCGAAATGACGTCGGTATAACCTTCGGTGAGGTAGCAAACGTCTTCCTGCCGGATACTCTGCTTGGCCTGAAAAATACCGTACAGCACCTGACTTTTGTGATACACCGCCGTTTCGGGCGAGTTCAGGTACTTCGGCTGACTCTTATCCGCCTTCAGAATCCGGGCACCAAAGGCAATGACCCGGCCCGATACGTTGTGAATCGGGAACATAACCCGCCCCCGAAACCGATCAAACACCTTGTCGTTCTCTTTAATCAGGATCAGCCCGGCTTTTTCCATCATTTCGCGGCTGTGTCCCCGGCGCAATCCCTCCTGCAATAACCCGTCCCACTGATCGAGACTATACCCCAGATCAAACGCGTCGATAGTAGGCGTGGTAAACCCCCGTTCACGGAAGTAACTCAGGCCAATGCTCTTCCCATCATCAGAGTTAAGCAGCGTTTCCTGAAAGAACGTTTTGGCGAAATTCAGCACGATCAGCAGGCTTTCGCGCTCGTTCTGCCGCAACAGGTCTTCGGGCGTTTGTTCCTGCTCTTCAATCTCGACGCCGTATTTTTTGGCCAGATACCGTAATGCTTCGCCGTAGCCTATGTTCTCGATATCCATCACAAACCGGATGGCATCGCCCGCTTTGCCGCAGCCGAAGCATTTGTAAATCTGGCGCGTTGGGTTAACGTTGAACGACGGTGTTTTTTCATTATGAAACGGGCAACAGGCAATGTAGTTACTGCCCCGCTTTTTGAGCGAGACAAAGTCATTGATTACTTCGAGAATATCTGCCGACTGCCGGATTCGGTCAATGGTTTCTTCGGGAATGCGCATGAGTAAGATACCTAAACTAGAGTCAATCAAATTTACGCCGAAAGTCGGGCAATGCCGATTCGGACGAATGGATGGGGTTGTTTATTTTGGCAAACTATTTGCAACTATTTCTTCGGCATAGACCAGACACTGTCTATTACCCTGTCTCAAAAATTTCTGTAACGTCTTATGAGCCACTACCTACTATCGTTCACGTCTGGCTTCCTGTTGAAGTCTGCTCCTGTACGCAGTACGTCTATAGTCTTCGGATTGCTACTACTCGTACTCATTCAGTCCTGCCGGACCGATCCTGAAGAACTGAGCGGACCCGTTGCGCCAATGGGTAAAACCGCCGACCTGTACAACGCCGATGTAACAACAAAATGGGCTGCGCTACAGCTTAAATTAACGAAAGAAACGCCCGGATTTACGCCCCCAGTGGCAGCCAGGGCATTAGGTTATGCTGGGCTGGCCCTCTATGAGTCGGTCGTGTCGGGTGTCAAAAGTGGCAAATCGCTGGTGGGTCAGCTTCAGGGACTGGCCGCGTTACCACAGCCCGAAGCGGGGAAAACCTATAACTGGGCAGTGAGTGCCAACGCGGCTCAGGCAACCATTCTGCGCAGCCTCTATCCGAATGCTTCGGGTGCCAACAAGGCGTCTATCGATTCGCTTGAGCGGGCTATGGTAACCCAATTGGCTGAGAGCGATGCCGCTACACTGACACAGTCTATTGAGTTTGGCAAAAAAATTGCAGAGACTATTTTTACGTATTCAAAAACTGACGGTGGCCATGAAGGTTTTATGCACAATACACCCGCATCATTTATTGTACCAACCGGAGCGGGTATGTGGCAACCTACTGAAAACGGGCAGAAAATCCCGGTACAGCCCTACTGGGGTAACAATCGCACGTTCGTAAAAGCGACCAATGAGTTACCCATACCGAAGCCCCTCCCATACTCGACTAACGTCAATTCACCTTTCTTTAAGCAGTACCTCGCCGTTTATGAGAAATCGAAAAAACTGACCGAGACCGAGAAAGAGATAGCGGTCTGGTGGGCCGATAATCCTGGCGAAACCTCGACCCCACCGGGCCACTCATACTACATTGCCCGCACGGCTATACTAAAGCAAAAGGCTGACCTCGGCAAAGCCGCCGAAACGTTTGCCCGGACAGGCCTGGCCGTTTCTGATGCGTTTGTGATGTGCTGGCGGTGTAAGTTTACCTACAACAACCTGCGGCCTTACACCTACGTCCGGCTGGCCATTGACCCCACCTGGACTCCGTTCTGGCCCGCGCCACCGTTCCCGGGATTTCCATCAGGACACGCTACGCAATCATCGGCAGCCGCTACGGTACTGACCGATGTTTTTGGAGACAATTTTGCCTTCATTGACGATTCGCACGTGGGTCGCGAACGCGACGCGCTGCGTGGGGTTGACTACAAACCACGTTCGTTTGCATCCTTTGCCGCGTCAGCACAGGAATCTGCCGATTCGCGCTTTTACGGCAACATCCATACCGATCAGGACAATGCGGTTGGACTTACAGAAGGCAAAAAAATTGGCGGCAATGTGAATGCGTTGCAGTGGAGGAAATGAAATGATGTATGATACAGGGTATATGATGTATTGCTGACGCGAACAATCCTGCGTCAGCAATACATCATATACCCTGTATCATACATCAATACGCGCGTACCAGCTTTCCTTCCATAAAGTTGACGAAGGCCTTGTTCACTACGTTATTCCCACCGGGGGTGGGGTAGTTACCCGTAAAATACCAGTCGCCGGAGTGATTGGGGCAGGCTACGTGCAGGTTTTCAACGGTCTGATAGACCACGGCTACCTCGGCCTTTAAGTTGGAAGGGGTAATAATGCGGGCTACCTGCTGCGAAATCTCTTCATGCGTGAAAGGCTCGAAAACGGCCTTCACATAATTTTCCTGATTGGCATTACCCGACTCAATGGCTGCTACACACTGCGCATAGACTTCTTCAAGGATATATTCCTGATCGCGCTGGCGCAACAGGTCGAGCGCGGCACGGAAGCCGATAAACTCTTTAAGTTTAGACATGTCGATACCGTAGCAGTCGGGAAACCGGATTTGTGGGGCAGACGACACGACTACAATCTTCTTAGGGCCGAGCTTATCAAGCATCTTCAGGATGCTCTTTTCCAGCGTCGTACCGCGCACAATAGAATCGTCAACGACCACGATAGTATCTTTCCCCTTCCGAATCACCTCGAACGTGGTATCATACACGTGCGATACCATCTCATCGCGCTGACTGTCGTCAGCAATAAACGTACGCATCTTCACGTCTTTAGCCACCAGTTTCTCGATGCGGGGCCGGAAGGATAATACGCGGTCAAGTTCCTGCTCAAACAGGATGCCCTCCATAATGGCTTTCTTCCGCTGCTTGTACAGGTGTTCTTCCAGTCCCTCAACCATCCCAAAAAAGGCCGTTTCGGCGGTGTTCGGGATATAGGAGAAGACGGTATTTTCGAGATCGTAATCAATCTCTTTCAGAATTTGCGGAATGAGCAGTTTACCCAGCGTTTTACGCTCATTGTAGATGTCAGGGTCGGTAGCGCGGGAGAAATAGATACGCTCGAAACTGCACGACCGCTTTTCTACCGGCTTTATGAACTCATACTCGCCATATTCGCCGTATTTATCAACGATGAGTGCGTGGCCGGGCTTCACTTCCTGAATTTCGCTGTACTCAACGTCGAAAGCGGTTTTTATGGCCGGTTTTTCTGATGCCACCACCACCACTTCATCGTCGGCATACCAATAAGCGGGACGAATACCGGCGGGATCGCGGGCCACAAAAGCCGCGCCGGAACCCGTCATGCCAACCATGGCGTAACCGCCGTCAAAATCCCGGCAGGAGCGGTGCAGTACGCGCTGTAAATCGAGATTATCTTCGATAATGTCCGATAGGTCGGGGTTTTCGTAGATGCCTTTGAACCGGTCAAATACCCGCTGATTTTCCTCATCCAGAAAGTGGCCAATTTTCTCCATCACCGTTACGGTATCGGCCTTATCCTTAGGGTGCTGACCCAGCGAGACAAGTTTATCGAACAGGCTGTCAACATTGGTCATGTTGAAGTTGCCCGCCATGACCAAATTCCGGCTGCGCCAGTTGCTTTGCCGCAGCATGGGATGGCAGTTCTCAATTTCGTTGCTGCCATGCGTACCATAACGGAGGTGGCCCATCCAGACCTCGCCCGTAAACGCCACGTTTTGTTGAAGCCAATCGGCATTTTTGGCTTTGTCCTTATTGCCTTTGAGTGCCTTCTGAAACTTCTTGTTGACCTTCTCGAAAATTTCTGTTACGGGTCGCTGATCTACAGATCGGTAGCGGCTAATGTAGCGGTGGCCGGCAGGTACGTCGAGTTTAATGTTAGCAATACCGGCACCGTCCTGCCCCCGGTTCACCTGCTTCTCCATGAGCAAGTACAGCTTGTTGGCCCCGTAAAGGGCCGTTCCGTACTTGTCAATGTAGTATTGATACGGTTTACGGAGCCGGATGAGGGCAATGCCGCACTCATGTTTGATAGTGTCACTCATGAGGATGGGCGCCGAAGCGCGGGAGTTTGTAGTTGATTATGAAATAACGGACCTAATTTCCAAAGGGTTCGCTAACCGACTTTAGTGTATATCATTCAAAACACCCAGTTGCTATATGGCAAATTCCAGCGCAGGGCCAGCGTGGCTACCTGATCGGTGTATTTGTTCTGCCTATTCTGACTGTCCTGATAGCGGTACAATACGCGCCCTTCCAGAAAAACGTTATGACGGGCCATGTATGACGCCCGCAGATCGGCGTAGGTTGTGATGGTTTTACGGCCCTGCCCAATAAAATTGCCCTCATTGCGCACCCGGGTGTTGTAATCGAGCAGAATATTACCTCCGTAATTTCGGCCCGGCAAATCAGCCCCGGACGTCATGACACCAAAGATGCCGTTGAGCGAAAGCCGCTTATGCTGGTACCGGACAATGCCCAGACCTTCAACAAAGTTGGCTCCCAGCGGATGGGCCAGTGGCTGGCTGTAGTGCGCGTAGTTAGTTTGTCCCGCGCTGACTGTTGGCGAACCCTCGTGTGAGTAGGTGTAGGGACGGGCCAGGTTGGCTTCGAGCTGCAAATCGAGGTTGGGTATGCCAAAAGCGTCGATGTATTTACCGCCCAGCTGCACGGCAAACTTGTTGGTCCAGCTTCCGTTAGCCGCCCGCAATTCGCGCAGCACGAATTCATCCAGCATGACCTGCGTATAGACCATAAAATGCGATAGGAAATTAGCCTTGGCATCAATACCGATCATCGCGTTATCGGCACTACCCTGACTTGACTCTACGTAGCGATACAGGATAACCGGGTTCAGGTAACTCAGATCAAGCCGGTCGCGGCTGAAGACCTCGGCCTCAAAAACGCCCACGTTCACGTGATCGCCGATGTTTACACTCAGGTGGTGCATGGCCGCAAATTTGGGGGGTATCTGCCGCACTCCCGCAGCCAGAGGTACCTGTGTATTTTGCAGTTGTGTGAACAGGTTGGTGTACTGAATCCGGCGGCCCAGCCGGGTCGTGAACCGGGCGAAGAGATAGGGTGGTGCATTGTCGGACAGTAGCAGCGAGCGAAATCCGTTGCCAATGAACGTGCGGTCGTGACCAAACTGGACGTTGATGATTTTCAGCGCATCGAACGTAATATACCCTCGGGCGGACAGGTAATCGACACCGTTGGTGCGGAAAGGCTTAACAAACGACTGCCCCGGAGCCGAAGCCCCTTCAATATCGTAGCGGCTGTAGGTTTGGCCATACTGCTGAATGTATTCGGGATACACAGCCTGATTGTCGGCGAAAAAGGTGTAGAAACCCAGTCGTTTTGCAATGGTGCCGCGTACTTCCAGACCACGCGTGTTTACAAACAGGGTCTGACTTTTATTTGGTGGGGCAGGGTCTTCCCTGTCGCGGTAGGTAACGCTCTCGGCACCCAGACCGAAATAAAAGACCGGATTAACGTGCAGGTCAAAATCGGGAGTTTTCAGGCTGTAGAAATCGGCTTTTTTGCGGTAGAAATTGGTTAGAAACGGCTTCCGGCTGTCGCCCGGCCCGGCAGTAGGCATCAGATGCCGCGAAAACGGATCGACGGCCAGCGAATCGAAGCGCGAGTTGACCAGTTCCCAGCTGTCGTTGCGCAGGTAGTCGAGATTGAAATAATCAGTATCTGACAGGTCGCGCGTGGGGTGAGCAATGACACTGTCAGTGAGCTGAATGATACCCTGCCGGTTATACGGCTTCACGGAACTGTGAAAGCCCTCTGCCCAACGATTCTGCCGAATCTCAAATCGGTCAATCAGATGGTAGTAGTCTGTGTTGAGTGGCACAAACGGACTCTGCGCCACGGCAATGCAGGACAACACAAGAAAAAACGAAAGGTAACGGATACTGCGCATGAGGATTATCGACTCCTGAAATCACTGTCGCTTATCAACTTCACAAATTAGAAGCTAAACGAGCGGGTTAAATTAACAGTTGGCTTGCATATACGCCAACTGTGCGGCTAATTTACGGCGAAAGTAACCCCCACTTCCATGTTTATTTTTGCTCATCAGCCATCAATTGCCAACCAGTACCTTGCCGAAATACGCGACGTGACCATTCAGCAGGACCGGATGCGGTTTCGCCGGAACCTCGAACGGCTCGGCGAACTGATGGCCTATGAGATTTCGAAAACGCTGTTGTATCAGAATACTACTGTACAAACTCCGTTGGGTGCTGCTGCGGCACAAGTACTTCGTAAACAGCCCGTTCTGGCTACGGTCATGCGTGCCGGGCTGCCTCTGCACCAGGGTTTTCTGAATTATTTCGACCGGGCCGAAAATGCTTTTGCGGGGGCCTATCGGGGGTACGCACCCGGCCAGGAAGAAGCCTTCGAGATCGAAATGGACTACATCAGCAGCCCCGATCTGAGCGGCAAAATCCTTATCCTCTCCGACCCCATGCTGGCCACGGGCCGTTCGCTCGAAAAAGTATATCATGCCCTGCTGCGCTACGGTACACCCGCCCAAACGCACATTGCCGCTGCCATTGCCAGCCCCGAGGGCGTTCGGCATGTGCAGCGGCAATTGCCACAATGTCATCTCTGGCTCGGTGCCATTGATGACCACCTCAATGAACTTTCGTACATCGTACCCGGCCTCGGCGACGCGGGTGATCTGGCATTTGGGGAGAAATTGTAAGTTGGACACTCTTGTCCGACCAAGCCGTAAGGCTAACACAGTAGTTGCTGACGCGGCTGGTCGGACAGGAGTGTCCAACCTTACCGTAAATCAACTACCTCTACCCCCGGATAACGGGATTTGTCGAAGACGAAGTAACTGTCTGGTGCGGTGACGTTGGGCGTGAATTTCGTAATGGTGTAGGTTGTGCGCTTGCCATCTTTGTTGACAATCTCCCAGTTGCGCACCGACTTATCGGCTTTATCGACCGAAATCTGTACGGTTTTGACGTTGCTCTTGTCGCGATTGGGCGTCAGTTCAATGACTTCGAGCGTACGACCACCCTGCTTTACTTCTTTCAGATACCGATAGTCAAAGCCGCGTTTGTAGATTGTGTAAATCTGGGTTGGGTTGAGTTCACTGCCTGATCCGGCATCGTAGTCCTGTACGTTCAGTTCGTTCGATTCTTTGATATATGTGGACATCGTTTTCCCGTCGGTAAAGACTTCCTGCCCGCCGAGCAACAGCCGGAATTTATCGTTTTTCACCGTCAGATCGCCTTTGGTATTACCCCCGGCTCCCGAGTAGGAAAAACTGGCTTGGTATGATTTCAGGGCCTGATATTTCCTGCTCATCGCGTCCAGAACGGCCTGAGCGCGTTTGTCTTTCTGCGCCATTGCGGGCAAAGTCAGTAGCGTGAAGATGATTAGTATTCCAGGTATCTTATTCATAATCAATTGGTAATGTTCTCAGAGTTGGGTGTTGACTGGCGGATGTCCAGCCGCGTTTTATGATAGATAGACCGTCTGCGAACCTGAACGTTTAATTTCACTCGCCTTTCAGGCGTTTCAGTATTTCTTCCAGATTCTGAAGGTCACTCACCAGCACCTCGCGGGCTTTGCTGCCCTCAAAAGGACCAACAATCCGGGCGGCTTCGAGCTGATCAATTAAGCGACCGGCGCGGTTATAGCCAAGTTTGAGTTTGCGCTGAATGAGCGACGTGCTGCCCTGCTGATGAATAACGATGAGCCGGGCCGCTTCGTCGAACATGGGGTCACGGTTGTCGAGGTCCACGTCTTTGTCGTCGCTTTGGCCACCATCATCGCCCAGGAACTCGGGCAGGTTATAAGCGTCGTCGTAACCGCGCTGATTGCCCACGAATTCGCAGATTTCTTCGATCTCGTTGGTGTCCACAAACGGGCATTGCAGCCGGATAATGTCGGAGTTGGACGATAACAGCATGTCGCCCATACCCACCAGTTGCTCGGCTCCGCCAGTATCTAAGATTGTGCGCGAGTCGATTTTGGAGGTCACCTTGAACGACAGTCGCGCCGGAAAGTTGGCTTTGATCAGACCCGTAATGACGTTGACCGATGGCCGCTGCGTGGCTACTACGAGGTGAATGCCGATGGCCCGCGCCAGCTGCGCCAGCCGCGCAATGGGTTGCTCAACTTCTTTACCAGCGGTCATCATCAAATCAGCCAATTCATCAATAATCAGCACGATATACGGCAGATACCGATGGCCTTTTTCGGGATTCAGCCGACGTTTTACGAATTTGGCATTGTATTCTTTCAGGTTCCGGCAGCCACCATCTTTCAGCAGGTTGTAACGGTTGTCCATCTCAATACACAGGGAATTCAGTGTATTCACTACCTTTTTGGTATCGGTAATGATCGGTTCTTCGGCGTCGGGCAGTTTAGCCAGAAAATGACGTTCGAGTTTGTTGAACAGCGTCAGTTCCACCTTTTTGGGATCGACCAGCACCAGCTTCAGCTGCGACGGGTGTTTCTTATAAATCAGCGAGGTCAGCAGCACGTTTAACCCTACAGACTTACCCTGCCCGGTGGCTCCGGCCATAAGCAGGTGGGGCATTTTGGCGAGGTCGGCCACGTAGATTTCGTTCGAGATGGTTTTACCCAGCACAATCGGCAAATCGAACTTACTGCTGCTGAATACCTCGCTCGTAATCATAGACCGCATCGACACCATTTCGCGGTTCTTGTTCGGCACTTCAATACCAATGGTTCCCATGCCCGGCATAGGTGCGATGATCCGAATACCAAGAGCCGAGAGGTTCAGCGCAATGTCATCTTCGAGGCTTTTGATTTTGGAAATGCGAACGCCTTTGGCCGGTACAATTTCGTACAGTGTTACGGTTGGCCCGATAGACGCCTGAATCGAGTCGATTTCGATGCCGAAGTTGCGCAGGGTGGTTTCGATCCGCTCTTTGTTGGCCGTCAGTTCATCGTCCGACACCGATGCTTTGCGGGTGTTGGCGTATTCGGACAGCAGGTTATCGGTCGGGTATTGGTACTGCGGCAGGTCGAGCGTGGGGTCGTACAGGCCGTGAATAGCCACCAGATCGTCGTCTTCAAAGGCGTCCGGCTCGAATACCGGCGCGGGTACGGCACTGAGTTCTTCCTGCTCAGCAGGGTCACTGTCCGATACAGCTTCGCGGTTTTTAACCGAAAAGGCCACGCCCGACGTCTGCGCTACAACTTCCGGCAACGGCGTTTCGATACGCTCATTGGCAGGCGCGTCTGTAGCCGATACGGTTGCTGCCGGCTCGGCTGTAATCTCATTAACCACCTCCGATTCCAGCACTTCGTCACTTTCAACGAATGTCTGGAGTGGGCTTTCGTCGGTGTACTGATAAGTTTTGCGGGTTTGTTTCGGAGTAAAGTCAGGCAGTTTGATGTTTCGAACATCGAAGAAATAGACGACGAAAAAAAACAGGGCTAACCCAATAAACGCCAGATTTCCCCAGCCAAACAGGCTGTACAGTGCTACGTTGAGTTCGTAGCCGATACCGCCACACCATACGCTACGGGTTTCGGTCGAATCCGTAACCAGCACAATGTAGCCCAGTAGTAAACTTGTCCAGATGGCAGCAAATAACAGCCCGATGGTAGCCCGCCGGAGCGGCAAAAGTTCAGTACGGAACACCAGTTTATAGCCCGCCAGAAAGACAATGACCGGCAACGCCAATGCTCCCATACCAAACCAGCGGAACACGAACGCATGCCCTACTGACGCGCCCACCAGCCCCAGCCAGTTGCGGGTTTCGTTACCCGACTCGGCCAGTGGCCGCGACAAGGCCGATGCTACCGTACTCTGGTCGGCAACCCCGTTGAAGAGGTAGGAAACAAAGCCAATCAGCAGCCCAACGGCCACCACCATCATTAAAACGCCCAGCGTCAGGGTAGAGCGGTAATCAGTAAACCAGCCGTCGAGGGCGGCACCCCAGTTTATCGACGATTTAGGACGTGGTCGGCGAGCCGATTCGCCGTTGCTGCGGGTGGTGGTCCGGGGTTCAACGGGTTCACGAAGTGTGTTTCGACGGGGCGATGTGGTAGGTTGAGCCATTCGATGGAGGGTTAGGCCGGGCGGCAGGGGTAAATTTCCCGCTTTTTAACGAATAACTACGAAAAATAGCGTGAAAAGTAGCTCAACGGGACTTCACAGCAATCCCTCGCAGATTCGCCTGGCCAAAATCGGGCCTTCGTAGATAAAGCTGGTATAAACCTGCACCAGACTGGCTCCGGCGTCCAGTTTCTCCCGTGCGTCTGCTGCCGTAAAAATGCCGCCCACGCCAATAATCGGAAATGCTCCGCCCGACTGCTGATGTAAGTACCGGATAACCTCCGTAGATCGGTTTCGTAATGGTTTTCCACTAACGCCCCCCGCGCCCATTTGTTTTACATCCGTTGTCGGTGTAGTGAGGTCGGCCCGGCTGATGGTCGTATTCGTGGCAATGACACCCGCAATGCCTGTTTCAGAAACGATGGCGATGATGTCGTCTAACTGCCCGTTGGTCAGGTCGGGTGCAATCTTTAACAGAATGGGTTTAGGCGAAGCATGTTGCCGGTTTTCAGTTTGCAGAGCCGATAAGAGCCGGGTTAGCGGTTCGCGTTCCTGCAAATCGCGCAGACCAGGCGTATTGGGCGAGCTGACATTGACCACGAAATAATCGACCGCATCGAACAACTCCCGAAAACTGAGCAGGTAATCGTCCAGCGCGTTTTCGTTGGGCGTGTCTTTGTTCTTGCCGATGTTTCCCCCCACAATAACCCGCCGACCGTTCCTATTTTTGGCAAACTCCCGCAATTTTCCAGCGGCAGGTCCGGCACCTTTGTTGTTAAAACCCATGCGGTTAATCAGCCCGCCATCGGCTTTGAGCCGGAACAGACGCGGGCGCGGATTGCCTGGCTGCGGGCGGGGCGTTACGGTCCCGATTTCTACGAAGCCAAAGCCCATATCGGCCAGTTCGCTGACCAGTTCGGCGTTTTTGTCGAAGCCAGCCGCCATACCGATTGGGTTGGGGAACGTCAGCCCAAATACCGTCCGCTCCAGCCGTTTGTCTTCGATAAGATACAGTTTCCGGCACAACGCCGACACGCCGGGCAAAGCCAGCGCGAACTTGAGCAGGGTCGTTACGCTATGGTGAATCGTCTCGGCATCGAACCGAAACAGCAACGGCAGGAGAATGCGTTTGTACATAACGCAAAGATACGGCGGTTCAGAAGGTGTTCTCAGAAAATAGCTTTTCCGAACTTATGCCGAGTTTGGACAGACGGAGTTTGAGTTCAAACTGACGTAAAACTGACCACTTCTCAGACTTTGATAGCGTTGGAATAAGTTCACGAACAACTTCCAAAGCCGAGCCAGATGTCAGTTTGTAATGAAATTTTGTTCGGTGATAAGTTAAATAAGTAGTGCCTGATAGAATAATCACTGCTATCAACAGAAAGCCTACTAAAGCGATGACTATTGTTGCTATTGACATTGCAGTATAGTCACT
>JBBRUB010000003.1:0-21234 GCA_038248175.1 Cytophagales bacterium
GCTGAATCAGCTTATTGATGAGGCTTTTGCGGAGAGTTCACAAACAGTCTCTTTCGCCAAAAAGTGGATTGAGGATTTTTGGAATGTCGTTTTCTGGAAATCTCCAATTCCTAATTCTGTTTAGTTCTGTCGCTCTCTATATCGCCGGTGAGTTGCACCGCAAACTGAGCTTCGACCTGGTTAAGCAGCGACGAGGGATACCGGGTCTTCTCCACGTCCGGGCGCAGCTCATTTGTGGATAGCCTTTTCCGATCAGTTTCCGAAACAGGCCGGAACAACCGAGCAGCGGCCTGGTCGGGATGGTGGAGGTCAATGAGTTGACCCGGCCCGTGCAGCGGCACCGAAATAACCACCGGAACCTGATTGGCCCGAAACAAGGTGATCTGGCCCTGGTCGGCCACCAGCCCATAGCCGACCGTCGGCATATCCGGGTCACAGTGCCGGTAAAACGTCGTTGCGTGAGCGCGGGCCAGTTCGTGATACCCCAGCCGAAACAGGTTGATGTCGGTCGGTCGCTGGTTATCGCCCAGCAGAAGCCGGGGTTGTCGCCAGCTAATGGCCCGCAACACCGGCCAGCCGAGCGGGCCGTTGGGCCGGGCCGCATTCTGGTAGTGTTCTACCGCCGACTGATCGGCAAATACGTGTACGTCCGCATCCCGCTCGGCGAATTGCCGGACTGGTTTGGCCCGGCGGAGGGCGCGTCTGGCGGCTACCTGCAGGGCATGAACCAGCGTTTCCTGCTCAGTAACCGGCAGTGCCTGATAAGTTGCCAGCCAGTCAGCCGGGCCGTCAAGTCTCAGCTCAACGGAGGGGGGGAGGGTGCTGTCGTCCAGATCAGTCATCACCCGCGCCGGATCACCCGTTGGTTCGCTGTTGGGGAACGCCCGCCGGATGCCCGCAAGCATGGCCTCGCCTGCCTGCCGCAGGGCCTGTTCGGCTAAGGAGTCAACCGGCGTAGCCGTCTGATCCATGATCCTATTTTGTGCGTTGTCGCTCATCCTACACCGGGGCCTTTCTGTTTTTTGAGTCTCTTCGGTCTATCCGCGCCGAGAGTTGGCTTGGGTGTTGCCACCTTTTGGTGATTGGCTGGTTTCTCCGGTTGGGCGCCGGTGGAAGTCGGCTGGCGGAGGTTACCCTGTTTCGGCGTTGATTTTTTCGGGACAGTCTTTTTACCGCCCGCTCCGTCACCTGTAAGCTGGTTGGCAGGCCGGGTCAAGTCCTGCGCGGTTTTCGGGTCGATGGTTTGTTTAACGGCGTTGTCGGGGATTCGAGCGAACGTCAGCGACCGTTTGGCTGCCGACACCTGTACGTAAGCATTAAACGTCTGGCCGTTATTGGCCGTCATTCCGGTCAGCCGGATAGCGCGGCCCTGCTCCAGATTTTTCTGCTGGGGCTTGGTCAGCGTTACCCCTTTTATGCTTTGAGGTACGCGCAATCGTTCGGCCCGCAGCACGGTTAGGCTTTTGGTGTCTGGATCAACGCCGACGTAACCCGCGAAGGTTTTGCCTGTCACCTTGTCGGTCAGGTCAACCCGTTTGCCCATTTCGCCCCGCTTTTCCAAGTTTTGCTTATCGCGGTCGGTCAACTCATAGCCCAGAAACTGGCCGGGTAACAGCAACTGCTTACGCTCCGGCTGAATCCCGATGGTCGGCCCGTTGTCAGGCGTATTGACGATATAGAGCTTACCCGAAATCTGAAACGGTTGGTTGTTTTCGCCCGGCTGGGTCAGGGTCATCAGACCGGTTTTTCGGCCATTGAGCAGGTCTTCTAAGTGACCGGCCCGTTCTAAGTCCTGCCGCGTGATGCCTACGCTGGCAAACTGGGGGGCTACGTCGGCCCACTGGTAACGGGTGGGTCTGCCGCTGATCCCGGTTGCCTCCGGGGAAGGCTCCGGGCCGGGCGATGCCAGGCGGGGTTGATTGGGTTGGTTCATACCTATTTTTGGGGGTTGTTGGTTTGCGATGGATGGCCCGGATTCATGCTCCGCCGTATTCGGGCGACCGGCTACCGGCTTACTGACCTGTTCGGGCAGGGGTATGCCAGCGGTGTGCGGCTGGGGAGTCGGTACGTCGGCTTGCCGGGTGAGCGGGGCAGTCAGGTCGCGGTGTTGCTGCTCCAGATCGGCAATAACCCGATTCATCTGCTGATGATTGAGCCGGGCATTGTGCAGAAAATTGGCTAAGAATCCCCCCTGAATATCCAAATGCAGCGTAACCGGGCTGATGTCAGGACTGATACCGGGCCGGGCCGGTTGCCCACCAGAGGCCGACTGGATTGAGTGGGGCGGTGCTTCGGCAGCCCTGTTTGCCCCGCCTGGTCCCGGTAAAGGGTACAGGATGGGGCCGCTGTCAACAACGGTAATCCGGTAGGTTTGCTTCGTGTCCAGGAACCCCATGTCCAACCCGGCTACGGCCTGGTGCACGTCCCAGAGGTAGTCCGTCAGGCTGGTCTGCTCAGCGGTATTGGCCAGTGGTGTTTTAGCGGCCACGAGTGCGGCCAGTTCCTGCCGACGAAGGTTGTCATCATAGAGACAGGTCGTGATTTCCTCATCTGAGAGCAACCCGTCGTTGTCCAAAAATCCCCGCAATGTCTCGTATTCGGCGGGCAGCACGAGCTGGTACTGCTGGGTTTCGACCCGTTCAAACGCAGCCTGCTGCATTGCGTCGGAGATTGTCTCAACCGGGCGTATCGGTTCGGCAACCGGCAGTTCGGCGGAAGTTGCATCCATATACAATTCATATAGTTTTTGGCAAAACTATTGTTTTTATATAATATATATTTATAATTGATAAATTTATTTGTTTAATATATTGAAGCGGCAATTATTTTTCTTCGGCAGTCTGCTGGCAATTGTTGTATTGGCCGCGTATCCGGTTGGCGCACAGGTCATTTTCTCGCGGCCCGCCCGCTCCTCCCCTACCCCACCCGATTCCGCGATGGCTCCCGGTTTGCCCGACCAAACCGGGTTTAGCGTCCTGTATTTCGGCTCCGTAGGGCCTCGAAAAAAACAGGCAACCGCTGTGACCGGGGGGCTGCGGATACAGCCATACAGCGGTCTTGATTCGTTGCTGGCGCAGGGAGCAGACTCACTTTGGGGAGACATTAAACAGCAAAACTCAACTGATAGGGAACGGCTACCGGCATTGCGGGACATACCGGCTATTCCGCCCGTACGGTACCGGGCCTGGCAGGCGTACCGGATCAGCAGCGGGTTTGGCTGGCGACGGCATCCGTTGGGTGGAGATGTCCGGCTGCACACCGGAATTGATCTGCCGCAACCGGCGGGAACACCCGTGTATGCCACTGCCGACGGCGTTGTTAAGTGGGTCTGTCAGCAACCCGGTGGCCTGGGGCTGGGCGTGTGCATCCGGCACTCAAGCGGCTACGAGACCCTCTACGGCCATCTGGCCGGATACACCGTAAAACCGGGGGAGTCGGTGCGCCGGGGCGCACACATCGGAGCCGTAGGCAGTACGGGCCTGGCAACCGGGCCGCATCTGCACTACGCCGTGCGATACCGGGGCCACCCGGTTGACCCGGCCCGGTACTGTTTTTTGTGGGTGAACGTAACACGGGCCGACTGGCACGGGGACAACGGACCGCAGTACGGAGCAGACAGCATAACCAGGCACCCGATATCAGCCGCCCGACCAAAGCCTAAAGCCGCTACGCACAGCCGACTGCGCCGATAACGGGCAATTCTGACCAAACAGCATCAGTCTATTTCGTTCATTTCGTTCAGAAACCGTTGCAGCGAGACCAGGCGTTTAGCTTCGCGCTGCTCATTGATTTTTTTGCGCTTAACCGCATCATTGGTAAACATCGGGATGGCCGGTTCGGTCTCCGCGTCGGGGTTATAGAGCCACTCGTAGTTTACCTGGTGCTTGCGGATGAAATACAGGGCAATCATGGTGAACATCTCGCGCGAGACCTTCAGGCCGTTCTCCAGCCGGTAAATCAGGTTCTGGGTGGTATTAAATTCATTGGCTAAGTCCTGCTGGCTCATGTCCAAATGGTCGCGGACTTTGGCGAGTCGGCGGGCGATCAGTGCGGCATAAGCATCGTTCTCTTGTTCAAGTTGTTCTGTCATGCGTGATAATGGGGTTAGTTAGTCATCGGACGGTTGACCGTTTTCGACCAGGTAGCATAGTGGCGGATCGGTACGGAGCCGCTCAATTTCGGTTTGAATTAACAGAGAAATATCCTTTTTCACGGCGGTAAAGTTAGTTTCCAGCATATAAGCTATCTGCTGGTCAGTGAGTTGCGCCAACTCAGCACTGGCCGGAATGGGCCCAACGGTAGCCAACTCGGCTACCATCGCCGGTTCAACCACCAGCCGGGCGTGGAAAATCTTCTGCTTGATGGTCTCGTCCACATTGTCGGCCACGGCCCCCACGAAATGCCCCTGCGACAGATTTGATATCTTCGATTCGGGAATCACCGAGTCCATACTCTCCGAGATGGACAGATTCGTGTCGCGCTCGGTGAAGGAGAGCGACTGCTTGATCTGCTTGTTTTTCCCGAACCGGCTCGCCATCGTTTTAGCCGTTTCGCCCAGCACCTGCCCGGCAAATACATTACCAACGGTATTGAAAATGGTCGTAGCTTCCTTGTCGCCGTAGTCGCGTTTCAACTGACTTAAATCCTGCAGCCCCAGGCAGGTCGAGACCTTGTTACTCCGGGCGGTGGCGATCAGGTTGTCTAACTTGGGGAAATAAATAGTCGGTAGTTCGTCAATGATGAGCGACGATTTCAGCCGCCCTTTTTTATTGACCAGCTTAATAAGCCGGGCGTTGAACAGGCCCAGTGCGGCCCCATAGACCTCTTGCCGTTCGGGGTTATTGCCCACGCACAGCACCTTTGGATCGTCGGGGTTATTGATGTCTAAGCTGAAATCATTCCCGCTCATCACCCAGTACAGGGCCGGACTCGACAGCCGGGCGAGCGGAATCCGGGCCGAGGCAATTTGCCCTTCCAACTGCTCGTAGGCTTCGTTCCGCAGCGCACTGGCGAAGGGCTTGAGCAGGTTTTCGATCTCCGGCTCCGACTGTAGAATCGGGAAGAGTTCCCCGTATTCAGCCCCCGCCAGTTCGATCACGTGGGGAAACGTACAAAACCGCTGCCCGTCGTCGGGTAACTGCTGCCGGGTCAGGTCACGCAACCGGCGGTCGTCGTATTTTTTCAGATACCAGATCACCGCTGAGAGAAAATTCATCGGCGACTCGACAAAGAAATCGCCCTGCTTCTGAATCCAGGATTTATTCAGGTTCAGCAGAATCGTCCGGGCGGCTTCCTGAGCGTCAATGATGTCGGTCATGAGTTCGGGCAGCAACGGATTGCAGCGGTTGGTGCGCCGGGGATCATCGAAGTTAATGACATAAAACGTCGGCGCTCTTTTGAAGGCCCGCCGGTTTTTTTGCAGGTAGTGGTAGGTGATATTGGACAGATCGGGAAACTTGTAGTCGTAGATGTACATCGTAAACCCCTTCTCTAAATGCTGCCGGATGAAATTGTTGATTACGGCAAACGACTTTCCCGAACCGGGCGTACCCATCACGAGCGTGGCCCGGAACGGGTTAACGACATTGACCCAGCCCTTCCGGTATGTTTTCTTCATCCGGTATTGGGTCGGAATATTAACTGAGTATTCATTATCCATCCGCGTCTGCTCCTGCTCAAAGGACTCGTTTTCGTCGTTGAAGGCATCCTCACCAATGTTGACGGCTAAGATTTGATTAGCGTAGCTGCCCGCCCGAATCAGCAGCAGGTAGCCCAGCACCGTTGTCAGCAGATACGCACTGTTTCGCACGTCGGCAGCGAGCCAGGCCAGCCGCAGTAGGTGACCGTTGAGCAATAAGAGCATTGCCCCGACGAAACCGGCCCGCGCCACGTGCGTCCAGGTGACATAGAGTCTTTTGCGGGCTTTGTTACCAAACGTCCAGATGCCGAGCAGCAGCAAGGCGGCTATTTTGGCGTAGAGCGGGTGAGAAAACAGGTGGGTTTTCTGATCTAAGCGCAGGATGAACCGGTCAAGCAATCCGAAATTAAATCCGAGCGCGGCTACCGTATCGTAGCAATAAAAGTACAGGTGAAAACCGACCAAGGTCAGTGACATCACCAGAAGCATCATCAGTACGCCCCTGTACTCTTTATCGGTTGCGTCCATTGTATGAGTAGAGAGCGGTTTTAACAAACTGGTTCCCCTTATGGCACCACTCCCCCATTCTCCCCGCTAATATATGACATAGATATGCACTACGTACGCACAGTCCCCGTTTACGCTTAATGACTGTTTTAAGATTTATCGGGCTTGAATTTTATATAAATAATATATTATTGAGTTAAACTCGTGGACGATTTTTTTGCCGATTTTTTTTCTGCCGACTGATCTTTTTCTCTGGTAGTGGTATCGTTTTGCCGATTATCTCCGCGGCAGATACGGCCACCGCTGGTGGCGGGGTTTGGACTTCGGCGTTGTCAGGTGCAGCTGGTTTGGCGGTGGCCAACGGGCCGGTTGCGGCTGCCAGTGAGCCAACTGAATTTCGCACCGTTGATTTCGGCACCGTTGATTTCGGCAGCGTGGTGTCTGGCTGCGTGGTGTCTGGCTGCTGGCTGGCTGGCGAGTCCGCCAACGGCGCAGGAACGCCGGATAGTTGCCGCAGATCTCCATTGCCGGTTATGGCCTGGGGGCGTTGCCGACGAACGGTCTGATCGGCAAACCAACCCTGCAGCGCGTGTCGCTGCAACGCAGGGGGCATTTCTATCTCCGATACGACCAACCCGGCCCGCTCATGCGTGTACAAATATGCGCCATCCTGTTCGTGAACCTGAATACCGGCCCGGCGCAGTTCGTCAGTGAAACCCACTTTGGTCAGTGTTTCGTACTGGCTTATCCGGTTCGTTACCATACCAACTAAGCTATCCCGACCGTGTTTGTGCCGATCCTGCAGCGCGGCAAACCGTTCGCGCAGCCGGTGGTGGGTAGGCTGGCAGGCCAACCGGCTGGCTGGCACCGGACGGCTGGCGGTGGCGGTCATCAACTGATAGGTCACCCCCGCCCGGCTACGGCCCGCTGACGTGTTCATCCGCACTCCCTGCCGGTCGAGATGCTGACTGAAACTCGCCACTGAGCCGAAAGAATACGTCGTGAGTTGCCGTTCTATGACCTCATTCAGTAGCTGGTACACGGATACCCGCTCCGCTCCGGCTGGCCCGTCAATCTCACCGGATCGGCGGTGGTTAAGTCCGTCTGCCGGGCGCAGGTCGTACTGCTGCTCAAGAGTCTGCCGGATCGTATTCAGGCGACGTTTGATAAATTGGTCGCTGATTTTACGACCGTTGGGGTCCACGGCCACGCTTACGATGTGGATATGGGGATGCTTCGTATCATTGTGCCGGTACACCAGATAGGGCTGATTGGCGTAGCCAGCCTGGCTCATTACAGCCCCGGCAATCTGCTGCAGCCGGTCGTCGCTGAGAACCTCGGCGGGGTGAAACGCAACCGCTACATGGACAGCGGGCCTGCTAATGGTGGGGTTAAGCCGGGCTTGCTGCTGGAGGAGCTGTAGCCGGAACCGGGCGGATTTTTCGGCGATAACCGGGTCGGGGTAGTTGGCAATTAGGATGCACCGGGCCTGCCCCTCCCCCACTTTATTCTCGTTGTAACGCACAGACCCGGCTACATCTTTGCCCGTCAGGAGTCGTATAACCATTGCGAAAGTTGAGTTAATACCCGCTGAATGGCATCGAGTTCTGTTTGAATACTGGAAGTAACAGCATCCGATTTAGGTGCGTCATCCGATGCCATGAGCGCCTGTCGAATGCCTGCCAACTGCCTTCCCCGTTCCTGTAGATTGATCAACACCATTAGTAGCAGGTCACTCGTTTTACCCGGATGTGGGGTACCGTTCGTCAGTAGTTTCCCTTTCAGGTACGGAGAAAAAGCGAGCTGACCGCCTGCTTTGGTCCGTTGGTAGTCAGCCTGTATCCTTTCTTTTTCCTGAGGGGTTACCCAACAACTTAATTTTTGACTGGCCCGATCATCTTCGGTCTTGAGGGGCCGTCCACCCTTCTTTTTTGTTACTTGCAGATTAGTCATTCCTTGCGCGGTTATGGGTTCTTGATGAATCATCCAGCCATTCCGGTGACGGATTCTGCTCTATGCGGGGCGGTTTTGCGGGGCGCAAAACACATCTTGCCCCCGTCTTATCGTGTGCATTTCAGTGCGGGGGTAAGTGGCCGGTGCAAAGTTGAGGGGTTTGGGGCAGGTTATCAAGTCCCTTTTGGGTAAGTTTACCTTGACCTGCAAACCCGTTTGAAATCCTTCACACGAGCGAGGTGGTTGCTTTGCGTACAGTGTATAAATACCAATAGTCACTTTACTGCTTCCGTATGATTAGTTCTTACGTCTCTCGAATGACTACAAAACCAACGCAACTAACTCACCATCAACATTATTGCATTATTAGTTTATCATAAACTAACAATGCAATAATGTATTAACATGACGATATGATCCTGTCTTCTGTTTTTCATAGTATGGGTTTATCATAAAGTTACTTTACTGTTTTATAATTTAACGGCAAAGTAATTTATTATTTTTACAATAATATATGTTTATAATTTTATTGTTGAATAACTTTAATTATAAATCATAATATAATAATATATATTTATAGTTAAAATATAATATAATTTTATTATTGAATAACTTTAACTATAAATTATAGTATGGCAATATACATTTATAGTTAAAACATAGTACTTTAATACATAAGTAAGGTAATATCTTAAATAATTAATTAATTAATAAATTTGCAAGTAACAAACATAGTATTTTATTAATAAAGCAAGTAAGTGTATTATTTAATAAGGAATTTACTACCGTACTTAATAGGGTATTCATTATTTCTCATAAACTTGTGACTGCAACCAGCAACTACCAAATCATGGCGAAACTCATATCCGTATGTACCCAGAAGGGGGGGGTTGGAAAAACGACCCTGACGATGCTCCTGGCTACTTACTACCATACGACCGTAGGCAAGACCGTCACGGTGATTGATGCCGACTTTCCGCAGCACTCCTTCGATGCCACGCGCCGGTCAGAGTTAGCCAGCATCCAGAATGACGACGAACTCCAGAGTCTATACGTGACCCTGTACCCGGAGGCTAACCGCGAGATGTACAAGGTCTATCGCGGGTCGCTCGAAGAACTGGCAATGTTCCTGACGGGGCTCAAAGAGCGGGGTGACGACGAGGTGATCTTCATTGACATGCCCGGTTCGATGAACGTGAAAGGGTTTGACCGGGTGGCCTCGCAGTTGGATTACATCATCCTGCCGATGGAGGCCGACAAGATGACCTTTACCGCCGGATTACAGACGCTCGATTTGTTCGATAAGTTTAGGGAAGCCAAAGGTGTGACCTATGAACTGTTTATGCTGTGGAACAAATACAAGAAGTCAGAAAATGCCGGATTGCTTGATGGCATCGAAACCATCGTCCGGGAGCGGGGCAACGTCCAGATTTTACAATATCGGGTTACGGACTCGGTAACCTGGAAGCGCGAACGCTCAACGCTGTTTCCCAGCAGCAAGATCAAGGGATTGGTCGAGGAACTCAACCACGTACTGAACATCACCCAACCCGTCACGTAAAGACATGGCAAAAACAAGAAAAACATTAGATGAGTCGTCCCTACGGGCGATGGCAAGTTTAGCCACTTCGTCGTCGGACCTCAGCAAGCTCCAGGAAAACTTAGGCTGGAACATGCCCGAACCGCAGCCCGAACCAGCCCCGCAGGAAAAACCTCCGGCAGCGGTGTCGGTTCTGCTACTGGAAACCCCGGTCCAAGAAGCCCAGGGGCCAGAGACCGAGGAACCCATGCCAATGCCCGGAACGCCGGTAGATACTGACCCACCGGCCAAACCAATCAAGGGGGGCGGAACGGGAACCTCAGACAAAAAAACCGACAAATACACCAACACCTACCTGCAACCCATCAAGAGTTTTGAGCGACCAACAAAAGTGGCCTACATCTCAAAGCGGTCGCACGCACACATTCTGTTTTTGCAGCGATACGCCGAGCTATCGGGCAGCAAGGTGTCGTTGCAGGAAATCATGGAAAATATCTTCCGGCAGCATTTTACCGAGCATCGGCCCGAAATGGAAGCCATGCGAACCACGTTAGAACAAAAAGAAGCCGAACTACGCGAATGGTAACAATATGGATTAGTGCCTCGCTGCTGGCCTTGACGGGCTGGCAGGGATACCGATTGGGCCGGGAATATGGCTGGTGGGGGAGAGACTCCGCCAGCTCCGGCCAAGCAAAAAAGAGACAGCCCGTTCCGGCCCCGGAGCCCCTCTCCTCCGCACCGGCCGGCTTGGGTCGCTCCCGAACAGATGTTAGTCGGCTGTTGGCAGGCTACGAAGCCGCACCCGATTCGGCAGGCAATGCCACCCCGGTAATGGGATTAGCCATGACTACCGATGCCGGAGGACTCGATGAGCCAGTGGTAATCACGGAGCCGACGACAACGCTATCCGGCATGGCCGACGTTTCCCATGTAATAACCAAACCGGAAGACTACCCCGACGCAACGGATCAGGTACCGGCCACCTGCGACTGGCTCGACGATGAAGCGATGCCCTTGCTGGATCAGGATGATACCAGTGCCGGAGAGCCGGTCCCAGCCGAGGGCATACCTTACACGCAATACGTTAGGCGGGTACGGACAGTACAACGGAAACTCAATGATCTCACCCAGCGTCGGCGGGGCGATTCGGACTTTGTAAAACAGGAGTTAGCTGGTCTGATTCAAACGTACCGCCTTGAAAATGACCAGTCGGTCGCCTGGCTCTTTGAGGCCCAAGCCGCCACGACGGGCGTTGATTATGGGTCGTTATTCGATGGGCTTGACAACAACCCTCGCTAAAAAAATTTGCCCTTATTAAAATGATATATATATTAGCGGCAGATTTTTAATATGAAATATAATAGATGACAGGATTTGACATCCAGAACAACCCAGTAATCATGCAAGAATATCGCAACCAATTAAACGGGCGTAGCACGGCCCGACTTCTCGCGCTGACCGCAGCCGGTGTACTGCTGACCCACCTGGCCCCGGCCCAGGGACTGAGTACCCAGGGGCTGAGTACGGCCACGACCGAAATTCGGGGAGCGTTCACCGTTGTCACCAACCTGATGTACGCCGTGTGCGCCATCATCGGCATTGTCGGCGGTATTTCGGTGTATTCAAAATGGTCGAACGGCGACCCCGACACCAAAAAAGCAGCTGCGTCGTGGTTTGGTGCGCTCATCTTTGCCGGGTTAGTCGTCGTGACGCTGTCGGCGGTTTTCGGGGCATAAGCAGATGTTTCGCATCAACAAAGGAGTGGATCGCCCGCCCCAGGTGCTGGGCATCCGGGGCATTAACTTTCTGCTGGTGCTGGCCGGGGCTGCGGTCGGGCTGCTGGCCGTCAGCACGGTTATCATGCTGGTCACGGGTTGGTCAGGCATCGGCTGCTACGGAGTCTATCTGCTGGCCCTGTTTATACTTTATGGGCAGTTGGTACGCATCTCGCGGATTCACGGGGAGCGCGGCATGGCCCGAACGCAGGGACGGAGCCGGCAGCCTAAGTTGATTCTGGTACGGAGTTCACGGGTATTTAAACAGCTACGGCATGAAAAAAACCAGTAATCAGTCTCCGCTCGGCAAGGCCAGTTCGGGCCGGGCCACGAAAGGCCGGGCCACGAAAGGCCGGGCCACGACTGGCCGGGCCACGACTGGCCGGGTGGCGGGGCGGGCCATCCACGAGGTATTTCCCATAGCGGCCATCGAGCGCGACTGCCTGATCTCGGTACACGGCGACCTGACGGTCTGTTTTGCGGTGAGCCTGCCAGAGGTATTCACGCTAAACGCCAGCGTAGAGGGGGTGGGGGAAGGGCGCGTCGAGCAGGGCGACTACATGGCCCTCTGTAACGCCTGGACTAAGGCAATTGGTGTCTTACCGAGCTACACCATCCTGCACAAACAGGATTGGTTCGTGGAAGAAACGTACACTACGGCATCCGGCAGTGCTGGCGACCGGCGGGCCACATTTTTAGACAAGGCCAGTGACCGGCACTTCAACGAGCGGCCTTACCTGCACCACGAGTGCTACCTCTACCTGACCAAAACGCATCCCGAACGCCGGGATGTGCGGGCGGTGACGACCTCGCTCACCAAAGGGCGGCTGGTTCCGAAGGAGGTAGGCGATAAGCAACGGGTGGATGAATTCTTCAACAGCGTTGAGCAGTTCATCTCGATTTTGGAAAGCAGCCGGTTGATCGGCCTGCGCCGGTTAACCGCCGACGAACTGGCCGGCACCACCGGGCAGCCCGGCCCGTCTGTGCCGGGGTTGCTCGAACGCTACCTAAGTCTGTCTCTGCGCGACGAGGTGGTGACGCTGGCCGATCTGGAGATGGAGGACGAGTTGCGGGTGGGTGGTAAGTACGCCAAGTTCTACACGATCTCGGACATTGACGACCTGCCCGAATGGGTCTACACCAACAACCGGGTCGAGGCCCTGTCCACCGAGCGGTCGAATGTGTCGGTGAGTTACGCGGCTCCGGTGTCGCTCATGCTGCCCTGCAATCACATTTACAATCAGTACATTTTTATCGAGGACAAACAAACGGCATTTCCCAAACTGGAGCAGCGGGCTTCGCAGATGCGCTCTTTAGCCAACTTCGGCAAAGACAACGAGGTGAACGCGATGCTCCTCAATCAGTACCTGAGTTATGCCGCCGAGACGGGCTTTACTCCGGTACGGGCGCACTTCAATATTCAGGTCTGGACGGAGGACAAAAGCCGGTTGCCGGTGCTGCGGAACGTCGTCTCGTCGGCGATTGCCCGGCTGGGGGTGCGCCCGCGCGAAAACAGCAAAGATGCCCTGGGCTTGTTCTGGGCGGGCATTCCCGGTAACGCGGCTGACCTGCCCGGCGAGGACAAATACTGGTCATTCGTGCCGCAGTCGGTTTGCCTGCTCAACCAGGAAACGAACTACTACGATTCGGTCTCGGACTACGGCGTAAAGTTAGTGGAGCGGATGAGCGGCAAGCCGATCCTGGTTGATCTGTCGGACCACCCGATGAGCAAAGGCTGGGTTACCAACCGGAACAAGTTTATCCTCGGCCCGTCGGGGAGTGGCAAGTCGTTTTTCACCAACCACGCCCTGCGGAGTTTCCACGTGCAGGGCAGCCACGTCGTGATTGTGGATGTGGGCCATTCCTACCGGGGGCTGTGCAGTATGCTCGGCGGGCTGTACCTGACCTATTCCGAAGACGAACCGATTAATTTCAATCCGTTCTTCATCGAGAACCGCGCCCTGCCCGATGTCGAGAAAAAGGAAGCCATCAAGGTACTGCTGCAAACGCTCTGGAAGCGCAGCGATGAGCGGCAGACAATGGCCGAATACACCGCACTATCGGATGCGGTAACGCAGTACTTCGAGGTCTATCTGCCCGGCAACCCGGACGTATTTCCGGCTTTCGACTCGTTTTATGAGTTTATGCAGACGGACTTCCCGGCGTATCTGGCCGAACACAAGGTACAGATCGGCTACTTCGATTACGACAATTTTATCTACGTACTGCGGCCTTTTTACCGGGGTGGTGAGTACGGGGCGTTGCTCAACAGCCGCGAGAACATTGACTTGCTGCACGTGCCGTTTATCGTCTTTGAACTGGACAACATAAAAGATCACCCAATTCTGTTTCCGGTCGTGACGATTATCATCATGGACACCTTCATCTCCAAGATGCGGAAGCTGAACGGAGTGCGGAAGATCATTTTGATTGAAGAAGCGTGGAAGGCCATCATGAAGGACGGGATGGCGGAGTACATCAAGTACCTCTATAAAACGGTGCGGAAGTTCTTCGGCGAAGCCTGGATTGTAACCCAGGAGGTGGACGACATCATCGGCAACAAGATTGTGAAGGAATCCATCATCAACAACGCCGACACCAAAATCCTGCTCGACCAGCGCAAGTACCGGAACAAGTTTTCGCACGTGAAAGACCTGCTAGCCCTGACCGACAAGGAAAAGGACTTGTGCCTGTCGCTCAACTGCGACCTCGACCCCAAACGAAAATACAAAGAAGTATTCATCTCTTGGGGCGGGCAGGAGTCGAAAGTGTATGGCGTCGAGGTCTCGACCGAGGAGTACCTGGCCTATTCTACCGAGCAGACCGAAAAGGTGCGGCTGGAAGAAAAGGTGCGGGCAAACGGCGGGAATTATGACCTGGCCCTGCGCGACTACGCTAACGAAATTCGGGCGGGCCGCTAACAACAAGCAACATAAACCAAAACTTCTGATGCAGCCAATCAACCGACTTCTCCTGACCGGACTATGCCTGCTGGGAGCCACCGGCCCCGGCAGGTCAGGTTCCGAAATGCGACCAATGTATGACCACGGCTCCTGGCGGGCCGGTGTGATGATTGCCGACACAACTGACCCCAACCAGTCACCCCCGGAACCTGCCCCGTTGGGCGGTGGGGGGAGCGACGAACTAACCACTGAAATCGAAGGCATCCTCGGCGAGGCCGAAAACGGCATCATGCAGGGTATTCAGGATGAACTAAGCAGTGTGCTGAATAGCGCATTAGGGCAGTTCCTGAACGTATCGCCGATCTCTGCCGTCAAATCCCTGCAAAAAATGGTGAAAGACGGATTGTCGAAGCAGCAGAAAATCGAGTACCAGCACTACAAGGTGGATTACGCTTGGAAAAAAGCGCACACCGATCTGTCGCCCGCCTTTGCCAGCTACTACAGGGATTTGAATCTGAAACAGCTTACGGATGCGATTCTGGCCAGCAAAAAAGCCGCCGACAAATTCCTCAGTACGGCAGCGTTCACGCCCCAGGAAGCCCAGGCCATGAAACAGACCCTGAGCGATGCGGCCAATACAGATGATCTGGTATCAGAGGTGAAGACGGTGGTAAACCTCGGTGGCAAAGCCGTGTGGATGTCAGAAGGCGAGCGGCTATCGGCCCTGAACGCGGTTCGCACTGACCTCTACGGGCGCATCAAACGCATGAATCAGTTGCTGGGTATCATTCGGGCCACCGATCAGTACCGTTCCCGCGACATTGCCAAAAACGCCTACCGGCAGAGCCTGTATAAAACAGGCTCCGCCCTAAACCGTACCGTCGGCAGCCGGGGCATAACCTATCAGACCCGATGAACCTAACCAGAAAACACGGACGGAGGGGGGCGGTCTGCCCGCTACTGTGGCTGGGCCTGACCCTATCCCAACTGACTGGCCCGGCGCAGGCCCAGATGCCGGCTCCCGGCCAACTACCCACCGGCAACCGGGGCAGCGACGTGATTCAGTCCGAGATAGACCAGTTGCTGCGGGTGTCTGAGCGCGACATCATGGCCGGGCTGAAAGATGCCGGTATTGATGTCGGCGCGTTACTCACCGAAAAACTGAAAGATGAACTTGTGAAAGCGTTAGCCGACGCTGCGGTACTGGCTCCGGCCGCCGGGAAGATTCTGACGGCCTACCAGAACCAGAAAAACAAGGATTTGGCGAAAGCCATCGAGAAACTGAAAGACACGTGGAAAGACGGACAACAACGCATCAACAAAGTCCGCTATCAGGATTTCAAGGTGAAATACGCCTACCAGCAGGCCATGAACAAGGCACCGGCGGAGGTGCTGCGGGGCAACCGGCGGCAAGCGGTAGATGAGTCCATCGCCAACCTATGGACGGACGGGGTTCCCATTGCCGTCACGATTACGGACCCGGTCAACGCCCGGCTGCTGAAGGAGGAAATTGATGCGCGGTATCCACCCGACCAGGACATCGGCTGGACCGTGTTGGCCTCGGCCCGCTCGACCCTGCTGGCCGATGACAAAACGCTGAAGGCAAAGCTCGCACTCATAGCAAAGCAGGGGCAAACCACGTATCTGTCGCCCGCCGACCGGCTGCGGCTCCTGCGCGAGATTGACCACGAAAGCAAAGCCCGGCGAACGACCCTACTGGCAATGAACAAAGTCACGGCGCAGGGGCTGGACTACTACAAGTACAAACGCAACCGAAAGGCATACCAGACCAAATACCTGCGGACGCAGTCGTACCGCTAACCTCCAAACCAGATGAATGCCATTCTGTTGATTGCCCCCGTGCTGGAAACGTCCATTGATGAGGTCTTCACCCGCTTTGCCGATTCATTCGGGGCGTTGGTTGCCTTTGGGCAGGCGTTGGGCTTTATCGGGTCGCTGTGTTACGTGTTTTACCGGGTTTGGGGGCATATGGCCCGCGCCGAACCGATTGATGTGTATCCGTTGCTGCGGCCTTTCGCGCTGGCCCTGGCCCTGCTCATTTATCCGCTGTTGGTGCGGGGTATTGTCGAGATTGGCAAGCTGCTCGATACCGGAACGGCCACGATGGTCACCAGTCAGCGGGCCGAGGTAGATCGGCTCAACCAGCTCAAAAAAGCTCAGATTCGGGATAACGCCGGGAGCATCCTGATTCCGCCCGGTGAAGACGGCGAAATCGGAGCCTGGGACGTGATGCGAACCGTATTCGGGCCGACCGGCAGCGGCAATAGCCTCGTCGGAAACGCCGTGAGCGGGGTCATGCAGTATTATTTCGACCAGTTTCTGAGCTGGCTCGGTGAGATTTTCTACGATTTGGCCGGGATTTACATCAAACTTATCAGCACATTTTTCCTGATTGTGCTGGCCCTGACCGGCCCCATCACGTTTGGACTCGCCACCTTCGAGTGGTTTTATTCGGGGCTGGCGGCCTGGTTTTCGCGGCTGATTCACGTGCTGCTGTACATCCCGCTGGTGAATATTCTCGGCGCGATCTTAGAGACCATCCATATCTCAATGCTGAACCAGGATTTGGCCGTTTTCCAGGAGCAACTACGGTCGGGAAATACAGGCATGGGATCGTCGGACTGGGGGCTGATTATTTTCTACTTCATCGGGGCGGGGGCGTACCTGTCTATCCCGAAAGTAGCCTCCTATATCATCGAATCAACGGGCGTGGGCGATGCCATCAGTTCGGCCACGCAACCGACGGCGATGATTGCCGGGGCCACCACCGGGCAGGGGGCAGGGTCGGGAGCGGCCATGCTGGGCCGAACCGTGGCCGGGGCATTCGCTGCGCCAAGTACTGGACAACCGGCCACCAATAGTATCTGACAATCAAAACGATAACGAAACATGAACGGACAATTTCGATACCTGACCAATTTAGAAACCTCATTCCAGCTCGTGCGCTGGATCGCGCTCACGGCCATCGTGGGTAGTTTAGCCTTTGGGGTAGGAGTGGCCTACTGGGCCTTCTCGGCGGTTTCGACCAGCCGCCAGAAGGTGTATGTACTTGACAACGGCAAATCCATCATGGTGGCCTTGGCGCAGGAACAGAACATCAACCGTCCCGCCGAGGCTAAAGACCACATAAAGACGTTTCACCGGCTGTTTTTTACGCTCGAACCCGATGAAAAGCAGGTCGAAGGCAACATCCGCGAAGCCACCTATTTGGGCGACCGATCCGTGGTGAGGCTCTACCAGGATTTGCAGGAAGCGGGCTACTACGGGCAGTTGATCCAGGGCAACGTCCACCAGAAAGTGGAGATTGACAAGGTGGAGGTGGATTTTCGGCAGTCGCCCTTCCGGGTGGTGACGAGTGGCCGACAACTCCTGATCCGCTCGAATACGATCACGGTGCGTAAGCTCGTCACCGAGTGTTACCTGATTGACGTAGCCCGGACGGACAACAACCCGCACGGGTTTATGATCGAGCGGTTCAAAGTAGCGCAGAATCAGGATTTGGAGACGATTCCGCGCACCGACAAAACCACGCAGCTATGAACCGACTCAACGTAGGTAGCCCGTTACGGCCCGTTGCCGGTCGTAACGGCTTTTTGTGTGCGGGCTGGCGGCTACTCCGGCGGAGACTCTTCCGGGGCATCCGACGCTGGGAGAGCCGTCCCATCCGGCAACGCAGGCAGCAGGTGGTGACCGCCTTTCTGGGGTTGCTGCTGTTAGGCGGCTGGTCAGTCAGCAGCAACGTGATGAACCGCCCGCCTGACCGAAGCCAGCTATCACCCCCGAAGCCCGTGACGATAACTACTGCCGCGACGAAACCCCAAATCCAACGGAATAACCATGTCAACAACCGACCCGACCCAAGCCGACGAGTGGACGCAACCCAGCGAGTGGATGCAACCCAACGAGTGGACAGAAGCCACCGCCGTTGATGAAACTACCGCGCCCGATAGCGAAACTACCGGCGCCTATTTTGATCAGTCACTGCGCCAGCCAGCCGATGAACCGGCAGCTTATACCAACACGGAATTGGGCCCGGCAGCGAAACCATTTGGCGATGTGCTGCGGGACAAACGATTCTGGATGACCGCGCCGGTGTTACTCATTGCCTTAGCCGCAACGGTTTATTTTTTGATCGTTGGCGCGAAGAAACCGGCCAAACCACTTATTAACCAGGTCAACGCAACGATTCCTTCCGCCCAGACTGACAGCGTACCCCGGTCGAAGTTAGAGTTGCAGGCTGCCGGGCAACGGACAGACCTAACCCATCAATCCAGTGTGAACGGGATGCAGACAGGCCTGACAACCGGGCCGGGGGCCGGTACTACCCCAGCGGGTCTGCCAGCTACCCTCGACCCGTACCTCTACAAGCAGCCACTGCCAGCCGTTCCCCAGGCAGCGGACCCCGAACTGGCCGCGATGGACTCGCTTTACGCTCGCCCGGCTCCGGCGCGGCCCCGGTCGTCTAATCGCCCCCGACCGTTGAGCCGGGGGCGGTTTGTGCCGGGTTACGCGGATACGTCGTTACCGGATGAATTAGACGAGGAGTCCCCCCGCGCCGGGTCAAGTCAGACTGACGACCGGCAACGTCTGCTAACCCTGCTGGCCGAATACAAACGCGATAAGGAAGCCAAAGCCGCAGTTGCCCGCGACAGAGAACGCCCCCGCAAGGCGGGGCCGGGGGCGGTGGTTTCCTCACTCGGTGACGAAGACCGGCGACGGCTGAACGGGTTTTATGGGCTGTATTCGGCTGATCCGAAAGGCTCCCAGGAAGCGGCTCTGAGCGATGACCTCGGCACCATCCGGGCGGTGATCTACCAGAACCAGCAGATTACGGACGGGGGCCGGGTGCAGCTTCGGCTGCTGGAGCCGGTGACGGTACGCGGCCTGCGGATTCCGGCGAATACGCTCATTTACGGGGTGGGTAGTTTTGGGGCCGAGCGCGTCACCATCGGCATCACCAGTTTGCAGTACGACGGTCGTATTTTTCCCATCAAGCTGGCGGTTCACGACATGGACGGGATGCCAGGCGTGTATGTGCCGAATGTGCTGGCTGCTCAGGAAGGCAAACACCTCCTGAGTCAGGCGGTAGGTGGGGCCAATTATAACCTGAGTGGCAGTGGCACCACCAACGCGAAAGCAGCCGCGACACTGGCGGGACTGGCTGCCGCGCAGGCGGGATTATCGGGTGCGCGGGGTGTACTGCAACGAAAAATCGCCCAGCAAAAAGCAACACTTAAAGGAAATTATTACGTGCTGCTCAAGTAAGTAGCCCGTTTGCCAACAAACCAACCCATGCAGATGAATCGTCTCCTGTTATCCGTCAGCGCGCTACTGTGGCTGCTAATACCGGCCACCGCCCAGCGCAAACCCAATTTCATTGGGCGTACCAACACCCCGCAAATCACCAAACGAACCGAACCCGTCTTCTCCCGAACCCGGTCATCTGTGGGAGGGACTAATTCGTTGGTAGTAACGCCAGCCCGACCCGGGTCCGTTGACAGCATCCGGCGGGGGTCATCACAGACCGTGTCATTGCCAGCCGCAACTGTTGTGTCAGCATCGGCAGCCGTTCGCACGTCGCCGGAAGTACTCATTCAGCCACAGCACATAATTCGGTCGTACTACCTTGATCTGGCTTACAACAAGACGGTGTCGGTTGTTTTTCCGGCAGCGGTGCGGTCGGTAGATTTAGGCAGCCGGAGCATCATGGCCGACAAAGCGGCTGATGTTGAAAATGTGCTGAAGGTCAAGGCCGCCCAGATCGGCTTTAACGAAACCAATTTCACGGTAATGACTGCCGACGGCAAGTTTTACAGTTTTGTGGTCAACTACAATGAAACGCCAACCGTACTGGCCCTTAACTTAGCCGGGCCGGTGGCTGGGTCAGAGACCGGGTCAGGTCCGGGTTTATCGAAGCCGACGAGTTTAGCCAATCGGACGCAGTTTATGAACGGCAGCAACGAGCGGGAAGGCAGCATTCAGTTTGCGGGCCGGTCCGCCGTGGCGGTCAGGGCCATCCAGTCTGATATCGTCTATACCTGCGATCAGATTCTGCGGCACCGGGGCCGGGGCAAAGCGGGAGCCTCAGCCAACCAGATGGCTGCGCGGTTGCGCGGTACGTTCGTGCAGGAAAATGTAATCTACTACCGGCTGGTGCTGGACAACAAATCGAACCTGAACTACGACATTGATTACGTCCGGTACTTCGTGGTGGACAGTAAAACGGCCAAACTGACCTCCCGCCAAGAGATTGAGTTGCAGCCGATTTACGTCTATAACGAGGCCATCACTACTGTGCGGGGCCATAATCGAATCGAACGGGTTTATGCGTTTCAGCGGTTTACCATCCCCAACAACAAGCAGGTACTCATTGTCATCGGCGAGCGCGGTGGGGGGCGGGAGTTATCGTTTACGATACAAAATCAACACATTATGCGGGCCAGGCTATTGTAATCATCCCACTGCTCCCAAAACGCCAAAACCCCGCTCACACGGGGTTTTGGCGTTTTGGGTTGGTTTATCGGCGCGTTTGCTGCTGGTGCAGTTGCCGATTTAGCTGGTCAATGTCCCGTTGCAACTTGTTGATACGCTGCCGCTGGCGTTCCTGCATGAAGCCCCGTACAAAGAAAAACAGGAAAAAAATCACAAATCCGATTACCATCTCACACACTCCTTTCTATCCAATGAACGGATTTAAGTCTATTGGATTGCAAGGTATGGAAATGTGAAAAAATAGCCAAGAGGTTGGGATGCAACGGGTGCAATTCAAATTGTCGCTACGCACCCATAGCATAGTTGATGGGTTCGATTTGCTGGCGAACTAAGTCCCATCGGCCACTCATCAGGCAGACCCGCAGGTTTAAAACCCGCTGTGCGCCCCGGATGCTCCAGCGTTGA
>JBBRUB010000004.1:0-20307 GCA_038248175.1 Cytophagales bacterium
GATGAAAAAAGATAATCTGGAACGCTTCGTACGCGACAACCGCGAAGCCTTTGACAACCGCGAACCACCCAACGGCTTATGGCAGAAAATAGAAACCGGCCTGAACGGGCAATCGGGCGAAAACCCCATCAGTTCGCCATCACCGTTTCGGCGCATTTACAAGAATTTGGCAGGGGTACCGCCAGCGGGAAACTGGCCGGGTTCGGGGTGGCTCAACTGGCGCGTGGCGGCATCGGTAGCGGTGCTGTTGCTGGTGAGCGGGTTCTGGTACGTAAACCATCAGTACGGTGTGGTGCGGCAGCCGGAGATATTGGTAGCCAGCCCGATTTATGCCAGAGAAGTGACGCAATATACCCGCCTGATTGCCGACAAACGCGCCGAATTAAAGCAAATGACCGAAGACAACCCGGCTCTGTACCAGGAATTTGCCACAGATATGGTCAGGCTCGAAAAATCGTACAAATCGCTTAAAGCCGACTTACCGAAAAATCCCAATCAGGACGTGTTAATCAAGGCAATGATTCAGAATCTACAGATTCAGATTGATCTGCTCAACGAACAGCTTCGCGTTATCCAGCGCGTTAACCAACAGACCAATGAAAATCCTGTGTAGTCTGCTTCTCTGCCTGTTACCCGTGCTTGTCTGGGCGAACGCACCGGTTGATGACGGTATGGTTGAGAAGAAGAAAACGATCACTAAGCTCTTCGATGTGGATGCCAATGACGCGCTGACGGTCGATAATCAGTTTGGTCAGGTATCAATTGGCCTGTGGGACCGTAGCGAGATCCGCATCCAGATTACCGTAACAGCCAATTCTGACTCCGACGAGCGAGTACAAGGGTTTCTGGATGCCGTAACCATCGACGAAAAGCGGAGCGGCAACCAGATTGTGGTCCGTACTAACTTCAGCCAAAACAGCACCAGCAACTGGAGCGTAAATAGCTGGAAAAGTAATGGCGAGCGAAATTTTGTCAGGATTGACTATGCCGTGATGATGCCGAAGCAGAACGCGCTGACGCTCCGTAACAAGTTCGGCAATACCAGCATTCCGGCCTTTCACGCCCCCCTGTCGGTCTATAGCCGCTACGGAAATTTCGATGCCAACGAACTTACCAGCCAGCAAACCGACATCGACGTAGCCTATGGTAAAGCAATGATCAACGCGCTCAGCACCGCCAAATTAGACATGGCCTACGGTAGCCTCGACCTCAATCAGGTCAACGTGCTGACACTCGTGAACAAATTCGGCAAGATGCACATCGGCGACGTAGGCAAACTCACCGCCGACATAGACTACTCTGGCTCGTCGTCTATCGGTACGCTGCGGGAGTCGGGACAGATCAAGCTGAGTTTTTCGGGTGGGTTTCGTATTGAGCAGCTACCGCAAACGGCTAATAACGTAGCTATTCAGGCGAGTTACTCGTCGGTTACGCTACCCGCCGACAACGGCAGTGATTTCGACGTGACCGTCAGCTACGGCAATTTCACCTACGGCAACGGCTCAACTATGCGCTTCACAACGCAGCCCAACGACAACGACGGCCATCGCGGCCCGCGCCTGATCAGGCAGTACATCGGCACCATTGGGCGCGGCACCGGCCCCAAAATCCGGGTCGTCTCGAAGTTCGGCAACGTGCAGTTTAAGTAGTTTTCTGTCATGCTGTTTTTGTCATGCTGACGAAGGAAGCATCTCACTGTAGTAAAAACTCAATCTACCAAGAGATGCTTTCTTCGTGAGCATGACAAAAGAAAATTACTGTGCTGCCTTCACTACATCCGTAAATGCGCGTGATTTGAGCGACGCGCCCCCAATCAGGCCACCATCCACGTCGGGCTGAGAAAAGAGGTCAGCGGCATTTTTTTCGTTGGCACTACCGCCATACAAAATCGAGATGTCCTGCGCCACTGCGTCGCCGTATTTGTCGGCGATGTGCTGCCGAATCTCGAAGTGCATCTCCTGCGCCTGCGCCGACGAGGCCGTCAGGCCCGTGCCAATGGCCCAAATGGGTTCGTAGGCAACAACAACGTTGGCTAATGCTTCGGCAGAAAGGTGAAACAGACTATCAGTAAGCTGGCCTTTCACGAAACCAACATAATCGCCGTTCTCGCGCAAATCGAGCGATTCGCCACAGCAGAAGATAGGCGTCAGGCCGTTTTCCAGCACACGGTCCACTTTCCCGGCCAGTTGGGCATTGGTTTCGCCGAAGTACTGCCGCCGTTCGCTATGACCTACAATCACGTACTCCACACCAACTGATTTAAGCATAGATGCCGACACTTCGCCAGTATATGCACCCGATTCTTTCTCGTGGCAGTTCTGCGCCCCCAGCATAATCCGCCCGCCCGACGGGATGTACTGCCGCGACGTAGTGAGATACACAGAAGGCGGACAAAGTACAACGGTCACGTCTCCTGACACCTCGTCTTTTACCATATTGACAACCTCCGAGAGCAGGGCTTTGGCCTCGTCCAGGGTTTTATTCATTTTCCAGTTACCGGCAACAATTTTTTTGCGCATAACATCAGTTTAATGTGTTTATAAACAACGAGATAAGGCCAGTCAAACAGACTGTTTGCTCATCAGACGGGGCGAAATTAGGGGTTTTCGTCCGAATGCATCGTTCCTCAGCACGTCTTCTGTCTCTCAGGAAAAAACTGTTTACTCAGTTCCTGAACCCAACACCTTACAGATTGTGTTTTTTTGATAAGAACTACGTAATTTCAGGGATGTAAACGGAAAGAATACATGAAACCGCTGGTTATTCTTCTCGGCTTGTTGAGCCTGACGTTGTCCGTCAGGGCCAACGATGACAAGCTCGCTGTTCCTGATAAGGACAAGTACGGATTTTACATCACGGGCAACCGGCACTGGGCACGTATACCCTTCCAGCTTCATTCCAATCTAATCATTGTGCAGGTGCGGGTTAACGATTCTGACACGCTGCATTTTATTTTGGATACCGGCGTCAGTCACACCATCATTACCGATCCGGCGTCTTTAGACAGAAAGTCGTTGCGGATGACCCGAAAGATTCAATTGAACGGTGCGGGCGAAGGTAGCAACCTTACGGCATCGGTTGCCATTGACAACAGGCTGAGCGTAGGCGCGTTGCGGGTGGCTCACCACAATGTTGTTATACTGGACGAGGACATTCTTAAGCTTTCTGAATACGTTGGAACGCCCGTAGATGGCATTTTTGGTTATGAAATCTTCGCCAATTTCGTCGTCAACATCGACTTTCAGGCCCGTGAGATCACGCTGACCGATCCGAAAAGATACCGCTACCGTAAACGCAAAGGCGACCGATATCCCATCACAATCCACGATACCAAAGTATATACCGATGCCCTGTCGGTATTTGACGGCGTGAAATCATTGCCGCTGCGGGTGATACTGGACACCGGCGCGGGCCACGCGCTACTGCTGGACCGCTCGCGGAGCAGGGCTATGATGCCGATACCGGAAAAAAGTATTCGGGCGCAGCTTGGTCGGGGGCTGAACGGCGTCATTAACGGCAGTATGGGCCGTATCGAAAAAATCAAGTTTGGGCGTTACGAACTGGACAACGTGCTGGCGTCGTTTCCCGACAGTGCATCATTCGGCATGAAACTGATTGACATGCCTGAACGGCAGGGTAATGTGGGTTGCGAACTCCTGCGCCGGTTCAACGTAACGTTCAACTACCGGGATCGGTACGTGGTACTTAAGCCCAATAAACGGGCCATGCGCGAGCAGTTTGAACACGATATGAGCGGTATGGAACTGCGGGCCAGAGGAGAACACTACCGTAAGTACTTTGTTGACAACGTTACAGCCGGGTCGCCCGCGCATTTGGCGGGCTTACAGGAGGGCGACGAACTGATGTTTGTCAACAACACCTCAACGGGCGAACTGACCATCAGCGACATTTACAAGGTACTTCAGAAAGGCGAAGGGCGCGTTGTTACCATACTGGTTCGGCGCGAAGGGAGAATTATCGTTACCGACTTCACGCTCAAGCGGCTCATCTAGTCAGCCCGGTCGAGTATGAACCTGAAGGTTGTACCCTTTTCGAGTTTGCTCATTACGGTAATTTTAGATTTGTGGGCACTAAGAATGTGCTTCACAATGGCCAGCCCCAGCCCGGTGCCGCCCCGATCTTTGGAACGGCTTTTTTCGACCCGATAAAATCGCTCAAAAATCCGGCTCAGGTGTTCGGGTGGGATGCCGGGGCCATCGTCACGTACCGACACCAGCAGGTGTTTTTTGTCTTCTTCGATCGTTACCAGCACCCGGCCATTCTCTTTGCCGTATCGAATACCGTTTTCAATCAGATTGGTGAGTACCTGCTGAATACGTTGTGAATCAGCTTTTGCCCAGACCGGGCCGGGGTTCCCGGTTTTCAGCCGAAGCGTGGCTTGTCTGGCATTGGCAGATTTCTCCAACTGCCCAAACACTTCGTCAACGATCTCAACCAGGTCAATACGCTCAAAATTCATCTTCACCTCGCCGGTCTCCATCTGCGACAGAGCCACCAGATCTTTTACCAGGGCATCAAGACCATCGAGACTCTTGGCCGCTTTGGACAGGAACTTATCGCGCACGTTTTCGTCGTCAATCGCTCCGTCGATGAGCGTATGAATAAAGCCCTGAGCGGCAAAAATGGGCGTTTTTAACTCATGCGATACGTCGGCCAGGAATTCGCGCCGAAACTGCTCCAGCCGCTTCAGTTCGTCAATCTCCTTTTGCTTCTTGGCGACGTAAACGAAAATTTCATCATTCAGTTTCTTGAATGGATTGGTGTTCTTGATGATTGACTTGCGGGAGATGGCGAAATCGCGGATTTTTAGTTTGTGGATGGTCTTATACATCTTGTTGACCTCCCGAAACACGAGCAGTTCAATGGCGTACAGCACCAGAAAAAACGAAACCGCAAACGACGACACGCCCACTACAAACAGCATGTTGTTGGTTACGCCCTCCACAAACGTCAAAAACGCCAGCGTCAGGGCCGAAATCATGCAGGCCAGCAACAACGCAATAAGGCGGGGACTTAAGGACATTGAGTGAATTGGCGAATGATCGAATGAGTGAATGAAAAATCCACCCCAATCCTATCCGGTAAAATTATTCACTCATTCGCTCATTCACTAATTCGCTCATTCGGACTGGTCGGTAAACATATACCCCACGCCCTTGAGTGTGCGGATGTGGGCTTCGCCGATTTTCTCGCGGAGTTTGCGGATGTGAACGTCAACAGTGCGTTCAAGGACGTAAATGTCGGCTCCCCAGATTTTCTGAAGCAGCTCTTCGCGGCTGAATACTTTGTTGGGATATTGCGCCAGAAAAAACAGTAGTTCAAACTCCTTCTTGGGTAGAATAACTGACTTGTCGGCCTGCGTAACTGAGTAGTTTGCGCGGTTAATGGTCAGACCGGCAATGTCGATCTGTTGGCCGGGGTCGGCTTTCTGGGCTTCACGCCGGAATAGGGCGTTAATGCGGCTCATCAGCGCGCGGGGCTTTATGGGTTTGGTAATGTAATCATCGGCCCCAACGTCAAAAGCCGCCACTTCGGAGTATTCTTCGGAACGGGCTGTGAGGTATAGAATATACGTCTGGCGCAGTTCGGGAATGCTGCGTAGCTGACGGCCTGCTTCAATGCCGTCCATGCGCGGCATCATAATATCAAGAACGACCAGTTCGGGCAGGTAGGTTTTGGCTACTTCGATAGCCTTTCGTCCGTCGGTAGCGGTTCTGACATCGTACCCTTCTTTGGTAAGGTTGTATTCGAGCATCTCGACAATGTCGGCGTCATCGTCAACAACCAGAATGCGGTGGAGGGGTTGAGCAGCTTTTGCAGCACTCATAAAAAATGGAGTTGGTTGAAACATGCCTGCCCAGCGTTTTCCTGCCGGGTGGCCGTTTGTCCGAAAGGTACGCGGCTTATCCGCTATGTTATGGTAAGCAAAGTTAACCTTAACAATAATTTAACAGTCTTCGAGCCACCTCCAAAATCCAAATATGCCTAACTACCAGCAACTTGCAAAACAGAAATAGCGCGTTGCCCGCATCTCAACCGCACAAAACAACGCTCATCAAAGACAGCTACAATACATGTCGGCATCCGTTTTGCCCTGTACGATAAAGAAAATAACGTTTCCCCGTTTAGCATCGTTACAATCCTGTTATGAACTCACGCTCACCAGAAGTAAGATTTCCGCCCTACGCCCGCATAGCTACCATCCTGATTTCGATGGTCATTCTGGTGTATGGCCTGCACACACTACAGGGTTTACTGATACCGCTGGTCTTTGCCATTCTGTTTGCGGTGCTACTCCTGCCGCTGGCCCGACGACTCGAAAGCTGGCACGTACCCCGTATTCTGGCCGTGTTGCTGTGCCTGATACTGACACTAACCATCATCAGTGGTATTCTGTACGCAGTGTCTATGCAGGTCAGCAATTTTGCCGAAGTAGTGCCTCAGCTAATTGAGCGGGGCAATACCTACCTGAATCAGATTCAAAACTATGCTGATGAGCAGTTCAACATTGACCGGAAGAGACAGATAACGGAGGTCCGCAAGTACGTCAATCAGCTACTCGCCGAAGGCGGCACCATCCTGACAACTACCCTGCTGGCCACTACCAGTGCGCTCACCGATGTATTCCTGATCCTGTTATTCATCTTTTTCTTTCTGCTCTACCGCGATTTTTTTCGGTCTTTCTTTTACAAAGCGTTTCATACCACACGCCAGTCTAAAATTGATTCGGTTCTGGGCGAAGTCAGCCGGGTAGTTAAAGACTACTTAGCGGGGCTGGTACTGGTTATTCTGGTAACGGGTACGCTGATGACCGTTGGTCTGCTGATTCTGGGCGTTGACTATGCCGTGTTCTTCGGCTTTTTCGGGGCCAGTCTGGTACTTATCCCCTACTTCGGTATTTCGCTCGGGTCTCTGCTGCCAGCCGCCTACACGCTCGTTACGGACGACAATCCGCTCAAAGCCCTGGCCGTTATTGGCGTGTTCCTGTTCGTACAGGCCATAGAGGGTAACTTCATTACGCCTTACATTGTCGGCTCTAAGGTGAGCATTAACCCACTGGCGGCTATTGTATCTCTTATTCTGTGGGAAAACATCTGGGGCCTGGCCGGATTGGTACTGGCCCTGCCCATGACGGCCATCATAAAGGTTCTTTTCGACTCCGTCGATTCGCTCAAACCCTACGGCTTCCTGCTCGGTGAAGCCGAAATACCACCGCTCCCCATCGACTCACTTGAGGAAGCTATTGAAGAATTTCCCGAACGGATCGAGGAAATTGGTCATATTGATGAGAAGGAATAAATCTTTTAAAAACTCAGCGGATCGAGGTTTTTGAAGTGGCCGTTCATACGGATGCGCTGCTTGGTTCGCTCCATTTCGGCCACTACGGGCATCACGTTGTTGAGGTGCTGAATCAGGAACAACTGCCGCTCAGCCTCACTTTCGAGGGTTAGTAATTCATATTCCTGCTCAATTGACAGCCCAACTTTATGGGCCACCCGGTACGAGAAATTCTCGGCGGTGGGGTCGTAGTCAGCTTCAATCTGCAGCAGGTCGTACAAATTATCCAGACGCTGCACCAATGCATCAACGTGTGCACTGATATTATCGCCGGGTTCTACCCATTCTACTTCGCCACCCGCGTACAGCTTACCCGCCACTGGGTTTTCGAAGTTGACCAGCCGAAACACCCGCAAGCCTTTCGATTTGATGTCCATCTGCCCATCGTCGTACCGTTTATGCAGGGTCGTTACGTGCATTTCGGTACCGTAGCCGGGTAGTTTATTACCGATAAACACCGGAATGCCAAAGGTTTTTTCCTTGTCTATGCACTCGTCGATGAGCTGCCGATAGCGCGGCTCAAAAATGTGCAGGTTGAGGTCTTCGCCGGGATAAACGATCAGGTTGAGCGGGAAGAGAGGAATTGTGTTTTCCATAATGTCGATAAGATATTATTTTAGGGTGTTATCCGCCTTCCATTGCTCCGCCAGTTCTGCCGATTCTATAAACCGGACCTGACGGGCACGGGCTTCGGCATAAATAGGGTCGGCAAGATAACCCATACCCGACACATCCGAGGTACAGTCGGTCACAACAACGAGTTTTGGCACCAGTTCAGGTGCGAAATCAAGGAGTTGTTTCAGGCTGTTAGCCACGCAGTGCGATTTGGCCTCGCCCATAAGATACACCGTATCAAAGCGGTTCAAATCGGCAATGAGGGCGGTGTTTAGCACAGTTTCGGGCATGGCGGGATTGGGTACCTGCGCCTGAAAGATTCCGAAATGTTCGGTCAGCGGATACAGTCCTTTCTGTACGGCCACGTAATCGCGGTTACGCTGTTGGCACCAGTTGCGTAGTGCGTCTGTCAGCGGGTCGTGCAAAGCCGCCCCGCGCGAGCCGATCAGGCAGTGTTCGGGCCAGATGAAGTGCGTAAACTGCCCGCCCGCTTCCAGCTCACGAACATATTGCCGGGCCTGTTCAGCGTGGAAAAGCGGCACCCACCGGCCCGCGTCTGCCTCAGCCGCCGAAATAGCGGTAAAGGGCGCGGGATGATTTCCCTCCGCGTCGGCCCAGAACAGCGGGTGCGCAATGTCCAGCACGTGGTGCGTATCGAGCGTTACGACGATATAGTCAATTTGCCCGGCGTGTTCCCGAATCAGCCCGGCCATGCGGTCCACGTCGCGGTTGGCACCCGGCACAAATAAAGCACCATCAGGATAGCAAAAATCATACTGCGCGTCAATGATGAGAAAAGCATTGGTCATAAATCAGAACGTTTCGGTTTCTACGGCCTGCACCCCCGCCCGCGCCAGTACGCGAACACCCTGACCAAGCGCGGCAAAACGAGGGTCCTGCGTGAGTCCTTTTTTGTAGCGTCCGTAAATCTGTTGCAACACCACCGCGTTCTTGAACAGGCCAAACACGTAATAATACAGCAAATTGGATACGTCACGTCCACTGCGGTCGGCATACCGATGGGCTACCTCCTGCCGGGTCAGGTTGCCGGGCAACCAGGTCAGGTTAAATGTTTGCCGGAAGGCGTCGTCCTTTGCTTCGGCCCAGTAGGACAGTGAAGTGCCGAGGTCCATGAGTGGGTCGCCTACAGTACACATCTCCCAGTCCAGTACGGCCCGGATATCGGTCAGATCGTCTGGGTTGAGCACGACGTTATCATATTTGAAATCGTTGTGCAGCAGTGTCGGAGCCAGGTGTTCGGGCGGGAGTTTGTCAGTCAGGTACCGGCTCAGCGTATCCATGTCGGCAATAGCGTCGGTTTGGGCCGCGCCGTAGCGTTTGTGCCAGCCGCTCACCTGACGCTGTACGTACCCGTCAGGTTTCCCCAACTCAATCAGTCCAGTTTGCTGAATGTCAAGACCATGCAGAGCCACCAGTTCATCAATTAGTGACTCCGACAACCGACGCATAACGTCTGGCGCAATGCCCAGTTTTGGTGCCGTGTGCGCCCGCAGAATCACGCCCGGTACCCGCGTCATGACGTAAAACGGGTAGCCCATCACCAACTCCTCATCGCAGAAAGCCACCGGCTCAGGAATCTTATGATAACCGGCCTGTTGCAGCATAGTCAGCACCCGAAACTCCCGGCCCATGTCGTGTCCGCCTTTGATGTCTTTCGCGCCTACTGGTGGCCGACGCAGCACATACTCGCGGTTGTTGGTTGTGAGCAGGTACGTCAGATTCGAGTACCCACCCGGAAACTGCGACACGCTGTCGATTGTCCCAAACCCCGAAACGGTATCGTTCAGATAAGTTTGCAGTACGGTAAGGTTCAGCTCTTCGCCGGGGCGGGTTTGGGTGGGCTTGTCTGTCATGTTTTTTGGTACTCTGACAATTCTTGTGGTGAAGGTTATTTCGACCAGTTCATACATTTGTTAACTCCCTGAATATGAGCCAATTTTAGTCTCTTACTCAAAGCAGTAGGGTAGGCTTCCATAAGAATTGTCAGAGTACCTGTTTTTTTAACAGAGAAGAACGGAGATTACACAGAGTTAAAAGAGAAAATAGAGAACTCCGTTAACTCTGTGAGGTCTCTGTTTTCTCTGTGTTAAGATTTCTCTTCTTCCGCGTATCCAGTCCGTATTCCTTTAAAATACTCCGGGCGAGGGCGGTTTTGTGGACCTCGTCGGCACCGTCGTAAATGCGGGCACCCCGTTCGTGGCGGTAGTACCAGGGCAACAGCACATCGTCGGTAATGCCCATCGCGCCGTAGGTTTGAATGGCTCGGTCAACCACGTTCAGCATAATATCGGCCACGAAGAATTTGATCTCCGAAATCTGGTTCCGCACCGCTGCCGCTCCCTGCCTATCAATGTTTTGCGCCGTGCGCAACACCATAAGCCGGGCTGCGTCAATACTGGCGCGGCTTTCGGCAATCCAGCCCTGCACAAACTGTTTTTCGCCGAGCATGACGCCATCTTCTATTTCGCGGGTGGCCGCCCGGCGGCACATCAGGTCGAAACACCGCTCACTGATGCCAATCCAGCGCATACAGTGGTGAATTCGGCCTGGCCCCAGCCGTTCCTGTGCCAGCACAAAGCCCATACCCTCGCCCCCAATCAGGTTGTTGAGCGGCACCCGCACATCGGTGTAGCGCACTTCGGCATGGCTGCCCCAGTGGTCAGAACCGTCGCCCATGATGCTGATGTTTCGTACCAGCTCAAAACCCGGCGTATTGGTCGGCACCAGAATCATGCTGGCCCGGCGGTGCGGTGCCGCGTCAGGGTCAGTCACAGCCATCACAATGGCAAACGCCGATCCATCTGCCGAACTGGTAAACCATTTGTGGCCGTTGATAACCCACTCACCATCTTCTTGTACCGCCGTAGTACCCATGCGCGTGGGGTTGGAGCCGGCAAAATCGGGTTCGGTCATAGAAAAGCACGAACGGATGTCACCTTCGCGCAGGGGTTTTAGGTATTCTTTTTGCAGGTGAGCGGGCGCGTGTTTATGCATCAGCTCCATATTACCGATATCGGGAGCCTGGCAGTTGAACGTATAATGCCCATACGGCGACCATGCCAGCGCTTCGCTGACCTGGCCAAACTCGCAGAGCGTCAGCCCCAGACCGCCCTCGTCAATGCTGTGCTGCAATCCCCACAACCCCGCTTTTTTGACGAGTTCACGTTTCTGGTCGAGAATGGCGGCTACTTTCGAGAAATTACCGGTGAGGTATTCGGCAGTTTCGAGTGGCACAAGTTCGTTCTGCACAAACTCACGGATGCGCGGTACGAGGGCCGCTGTATGCGCGGTGACAAATAAGGATTCCATAGTGTATCAATGAATAATGAACAATGTACGATGAAAAATGCCAGTACGTTCAGCAATGCGTCTCGTATTCATCGTACACTACCCAATTCCTCACGAAACGTCGTACATCAGGTTATCCCGGTCTTTGCGGTGCGGGATAATGGTCCAGTTGTTGACACCGGGCATATTGTCGGCCACAACATCGGCGGCTGTAGTTTCGAGGTTTTCTTCGTTGGTGGTGAAGAACAGGCTCTTTGGGTTATCGGTATGCGTTGTGCGTACTTCGTAATATTCGTTGTGTTCTTCGATGTGCTGTTTCTCGACGAGCGTGTATTGAGCCATGATGCTGAGTTTTTCAGGGAATAACTCCAGCTGGGTTTTTATGTTCGGGAGTTCGCTATCGCTCACGGAGAGGATTGTTACACAGAGATGCACAGAGGGCAATGGAGATTCACAGAGAGAAAAAAGAAAAGATGCGCCGGCAAAACCTCTTTGTAACTCTGTGCTTCTCCGTGCATCTCTGTGTCCCAACCATTTCCAGTGAACGACAGCGAACATAACAAAACTCTCCTCTCCACTTCCTTGATTCACAAATGTTTCGTACTTTTGCGGTCCTGTTTTGAGAGGAGGACTTACCGTGAACGCATTACGTCCATACGATATCAACATTGCCGGGCTGCAACCCAAACGATACGAGTACGATTTCGAATCGGACAACGCGTTTTTTGCCGCGCTGGAACAGACGTTAATCGAACACGGAACCGTGCAGACGCATCTGATTCTCGATAAGTCTGAAACCATGATTCGGCTCGACTTCCACATCGTGGGCAGTGTTGAGCAGATTTGTGACCGCAGCCTTGACGAATATGAACAGCCGGTTGATACCCGGCGAACGATGTTGCTCAAGTTCGGCGACCATAACGAAGAACTGAGCGACGAAATTGAATTGATTGAGCGAAACACACAGGTAGTTAACGTAGCCCGGTTCATTTTTGAATTTCTGAGCCTGTCGTTGCCCATGAAGCGGCTGCACCCCCGGTTCCGCGATGAGGAAGACGAGGAACAGGACAGCCCCGGTCGGTTAGTGTATCAGTCTGATATTAACCTAACCGACAACAGTGAAGAAGGTGCACCAACTGAAACCATTGACCCGCGCTGGGCTGCCCTGCGCAAACTGAGCGATAATTAAAAAGAGTTGTAATGTTGGATATAGCCCGCCATTGCGGTCATAGAGTTGTAAAGTTTTACCACTCCCAAACCAACTCTACAACTTTATAACTCTACAACTTTATAACTTAAAAAAATGGCACATCCCAAGCGACGAATCTCCAGCACCCGGCGCGACAAGCGCAGAACGCACTATAAGGCTACGGCCGTAACCCTCTCGACCGATGCCCAAACCGGCGAAGTACACGAGCGGCACCACGCCCACGTATTTGAAGGCAACCTGTTTTATAAGGGACAGATGGTTGTCGAGAATTACATCAAAGCCGCCTAATTTTCAGGACTTTATGGGAAGTATTTCGCGGATGTCTTGTCAAAGGCAGGTGCGAAATACTTTTTTATTGCCCATTGCGTCCCTATTTTTACGCGTCATTTTTGTGACCCGGCCCCGCCGAAATCACTTTAGAACAAACGAAGCCGATGAAAATAGCAGTGGATGCAATGGGTGGCGATTTCGCTCCGAAAGCAATTGTGGAGGGCGTATTGCTGGCCGCTGCCGACCTGCCGCCAACGGTAACTCTTGTGCTGATTGGCCGACAATCTGTAATAGAGGAACTGCTTGGGCCACGCCCGGCCAATATAGAAATTGTTGATGCCGAGGACGTAATCGACATGGGCGAACACCCCACCAAAGCGCTCTCGCAAAAGCCTAACTCCAGTATTGGCATTGGCTTTAAACTCTTGAAAGATGGTCGGGTGCAGGCCTTTTGCAGTGCTGGTAACACCGGGGCAATGCATGTAGGTGCGCTGTTTAGTATAAAAGCAACTGAGGGCGTGTTGCGCCCCTGCATTGCCGGATACGTACCCCAGATTACGGGTGGAACGGCTATCATGCTCGATATTGGTGCCAACGCTGACTGCAAACCTGAAATGCTGGCCCAGTTTGGCGAAATTGGTTCGCTCTACACCCAACATACCTTCGGCATTGACCGCCCCCGCGTGGCGCTGATGAATATTGGTCACGAAGAGCAGAAAGGCTCACTCATAGCGCAGGCCGCTTACCAGCTTCTACGCGATAACCGCCGGATCAATTTCATTGGGAATATGGAAGGGGGTGATTTCTTCGCTGGCAAAGCCGATGTATTGGTCACCGATGGTTTTACGGGAAATGCGCTGTTTAAACTCGGCGAATCGTTTTACCAGATGGCCAGACAGCGCGGCATCAGTGATACGTTTATTGACCGAACTAACTACGAATCCATTGGTGGCAGCCCCATTCTGGGCGTTAATGGAAACGTTATTATTGCCCACGGAATTTCGTCGCCGTTGGCTATTCAGAATATGATTCGGTTAGCTATTCGGCAAGTAGAATCTGATGCGTACACCAAAATTGCACAAGCCTTGAATTAGTTTACGAAATACGGTACACAGTGAGCTGAACTCATCAGCAGACCGCTTCGCGCAACCGAAAGACCGTAAACTTGACAATTTACTATGACGAAAGCTGCCATCACAGGAATACACGGCTATGTACCAGACTACGTGCTTACCAATGCCGAACTGGAGCAGATGGTCGATACCAACGACGAATGGATTACCAGCCGCACCGGCATCAAAGAGCGGCACATCCTGAAAGGTGAAGGCATGGGCTCCTCGCACATGGGTGCAAAAGCGGTGGCAGGTTTGCTTGAAAAGACCGGTACGGCACCCGCCGATATTGACCTGCTCATCTGCGCCACTACCACGCCCGATTACGTTTTCCCCTGCACGGCTAACCTGATTTGCGACATGGTCGGCATCCGCAACGTGGGCAGTTTCGACATTCAGGCAGCCTGTTCGGGATTTATCTACGCACTCACCATTGGCACTCAGTTTATTGAAACGGGTAAGTACCGGAAAGTAATTGTAGTAGGGGCCGATAAGATGTCGGCCATTACCGACTATACTGACCGGACTACGTGTGTGCTGTTTGGCGATGGGGCCGGGGCCGTCCTGCTCGAGCCAAACACCGAAGGGCTTGGCGTGATCGACTCCATTATTCACTCCGACGGTGTGGGCCAAAACCACCTGATTCAGAAAGCAGGGGGTAGTCGTTATCCACCCACTCACGAAACAATAGACAAACGCTGGCACTACGTATATCAGGATGGACCCTCGGTGTTTAAATTTGCGGTCAAGAACATGGCCGACGTATCTGCCGAAATAATGGCACGTAATAACCTTACCGGTGCAGACATAGCCTGGCTGGTTCCGCATCAGGCCAACAAACGTATTATCGACGCCACCGCGAACCGCATGGGTATCGAATCGGACCGGGTCATGATGAACATTCATAAATACGGCAATACCACAGCCGCCACCATACCACTCTGCTTACACGACTACGAAGCACAACTTAAAAAAGGGGATAACCTCGTATTAGCCGCGTTTGGCGGAGGCTTTACCTGGGGGGCTGTGTACGTGAAGTGGGCGTATTAGTCTGAATCGCTCCGGCGCCCCGGCAAGATTTACCAGATTTTTGTGATTTGCAGGATTTTATCCAGTCATAGGAAATCAAGGTATCTCTGGCGACGATCTGTTTTAACAATCAAGTAAATCTGCTCAATCCAGTAAATCCTGGTTCAGAAAATGGCAACAACCGCAGACATCCGTAACGGACTGGTCATCAACTACAACAACGACCTGTTTCAGATTACCGAATTTCAACACGTAAAGCCCGGCAAAGGCGCGGCTTTCGTGCGTACCAAACTCAAGAGTCTCACTACGGGACGTGTCATCGACAATACCTTTAACGCGGGTGTGTCCATTCAGCCGGTTCGGGTAGAACGCCGGAAGTTTCAGTTTCTCTACAAAGACGAATCCGGGTATAACTTCATGGACCAGGAAACCTTCGATCAGATCAATCTCGACGAGAAGCTGATAGACGGGGCCGATATGATGAAAGAAGGGCAGGAAGTTGAAATCCTTATGAACGCCGATGATGAGACGTACCTTTCCTGCGAACTGCCACCGTTTGTAGAGCTGGAAGTGACCTACGCCGAGCCGGGCATGAAAGGTGATACAGCCAACAGCCCTAAAAAGCGCGTAGAGGTAGAGTCCGGTGCTAAAATCATGGTGCCGCTCTTCATCGAATCAGGCCAGAAAATAAAGGTCGATACCCGCACCCGCGACTACGTAGAACGAGTAAAGTAAACCCCTTCCCTAATGACTACTCAGGACATTCAGCAGCTCATCGACTTCATTTCGCAGTCGGGTTTAGACGAGGTCGATATTGAGACGACCGATTTGAAAATCAGCGTGAAGCGGTACGGCCAGTCGTCGCCGACGGCCCCGCAGGCCGTTACGATGATGGCGGCTCCGGTAGCCGCGCCCGCTCTGGCAATAGCAGCACCAGTAGCGTCGGCTCCGGCAGCAGCCCCCGCCATACCAGTAGCGGCTTCGAACTATATCACGGTCAAATCGCCAATGATCGGCACGTTCTACCGCTCGTCGGGACCTGAGGTACCGTCGTTTGTTGAAGTTGGCGACAGCATTACGGAGGGTAAAGTAGTGTGCATTGTCGAAGCCATGAAACTGTTCAACGAAATCGAGTCCGAAATATCGGGACGTATCGTAAGGGTACTGGTCGAAAACGCCACACCCGTCGAATACGATCAGCCACTGTTCCTGGTAGAACCCATCTAATTTTGAACGAGTGAATGTTTAAGAAAATACTTATTGCCAACCGGGGAGAAAGTGCCCTGCGGATTATCCGTACCTGCCGAGAAATGGGCATTCGGACCGTAGCCGTTTACTCTACCGCCGACCGCGAAAGCCTGCACGTACGCTTTGCCGATGAGGCCGTTTGCATTGGCCCGCCACCGAGCCGACAGTCGTACCTGAGCATTCCCAATATCATTTCAGCCGCCGAAGTAACGGGGGCTGATGCCATTCATCCGGGTTATGGATTTTTGAGCGAGAACGCTGAGTTTTCGCAGATTTGTGAAGATTATGGCATCAAATTCATTGGCGCCACTGCCGAGCAGATCAACGGCATGGGCGACAAAGCAACTGCCAAAGCTACCATGCGGGCCGCTGGCGTACCCGTTATTCCCGGTTCCGAAGGGCTGCTGGAGTCGATGGAGCAGGGTATCGAACTGTCGAACGAAATGGGCTATCCCGTCATCGTGAAAGCCACGGCGGGTGGGGGCGGTCGCGGTATGCGCATTGTCCGGTCAGAAGCCGAGTTCGAGAAAGCCTGGAACGACGCCCGCACCGAAGCCGGAGCCGCCTTTGGCAACGATGGACTCTACCTCGAAAAATTTGTGGAAGAGCCGCGCCACATCGAGATTCAGATTGTGGGCGACCAGTTTGGTACAGTCTGCCACCTCTCCGAACGTGATTGCTCCATTCAGCGACGCCATCAGAAGCTGGTCGAAGAAACACCCTCGCCGGTAGTCTCCGATGAGCTACGCGAAGAAATGGGTGCGGCTGCCATAAAAGGGGCGCAGGCCATTGGCTACGAAGGGGCCGGTACGGTCGAGTTTCTGGTGGATAAACACGGGAAGTTCTTCTTCATGGAGATGAACACCCGGATTCAGGTCGAACACCCGATTACGGAAGAAGTAACGGATTTCGACCTCATCAAAGAGCAGATCAAGGTAGCCGCCGGTTACCCTATTTCGGGCCGTAATTACACGCCGAAACTCTTCGCGATGGAATGCCGCATCAACGCCGAAGACCCCGCCAATAACTTCCGGCCTTCGCCGGGCAAGATTACGGTGCTGCACCTGCCGGGCGGTCACGGCGTTCGTATAGACAGTCACGTGTATGCGGGTTATACTATTCCGCCCAACTACGACTCTATGATTGCCAAGGTAATTGTATCGGGGCAGTCGCGCGAGGAAGTGATTACGCGGATGAAGCGGGCGTTGCAGGAATTCGTGATTGAAGGCGTTAAAACTACGATTCCGTTTCACATCAAGCTCATGGACGACCCCGCCTTCAACTCCGGCAAGTTCACCACGGCGTTTTTGGATACGTTCGATTTCTCGACGTTGTAGGATTTACTGCAACGGTTTTTGTCATGCCGACGAAGGAGGGATCTCGCTTGATAGTTGTCATCGAGACCCCTCCTTCGTCGGGATGACAAAATCGTTGCAGTAAAACACTCCGGTATAAAACACGTAAGCATGTGCTTTACGGTGAAACCCCGCCGTAATGAATCATCTCGCCGTTGCCGATTACCTTGTCTTTCTTGTCTATTTCGCCGTTGTCGTTGGTTACGGGTATTGGATTTATCGGAAGAAGCAGTCGGCGGAGATGAACACTACCGATTTTTTTCTGGCCGAAGGGTCGCTGACATGGTGGGCTATTGGGGCGTCGCTGATTGCGTCGAATATTTCCGCTGAGCATTTCATCGGTATGGCCGGGTCGGGCTTTGCAATGGGGCTGGCCATTTCGTCGTATGAGTGGTTTGCGGCTGCTACGCTGATTATTGTGGCGGTGTTTTTCATCCCGATTTACCTGCGTAACAACATCTATACCATGCCGCAGTTTCTGGCGCAGCGGTATAGCGACACGGTCAGCACGATTCTGGCTATCTTCTGGCTGGTGGTCTATGTGCTGGTCAATCTCACGTCTATCCTGTATCTGGGCGCCATTGCCATCGAGTCGCTGGCAGGGGTTCCGTTCTTTGTCGGTACCATTGGGCTGGCCGTTTTCGCCATATTCATTACGCTTGGCGGCATGAAAGTGATTGGCTATACCGATGTGATTCAGGTGGTTGTGCTGATTTTCGGTGGTTTAGTAGTGACGTATCTATCCCTGCAACTCGTGGCGCAGCAGTCGGGAACAGACAGCGTCTGGGACGGGCTGGTATCGCTCCGCGCACGGGCGGGTGACCATTTTCAGATGTACCTGCCAAAAGGCCACCCGCAGTACGACGCCCTACCCGGTATGGCTCTGGTCACTGGCGGTATGTGGCTCAATAACCTGTATTACTGGGGTTGCAACCAGTATATTGTACAGCGGGCGTTGGGGGCCGACCTCAAAACTGCCCGGAGCGGCATTCTCTTCGCGGCTTTCCTGAAACTGTTCATCCCGCTCATTGTGGTCATTCCCGGTATTGCCGCCTACGTGCTGTACCAAAGCGGTTCCTTCCATGATGCCATGACCGATGCATCGGGCGTGGTAAAACCCGATCAGGCGTATCCGGTGCTGATGAACCTGCTACCTGTAGGTATGAAAGGGCTGGCCTTTGCCGCGCTCACCGCTGCTATTGTGGCGTCACTGGCGGGCAAATGCAATTCCATTTCCACCATCTTCACGCTCGACCTATACCGGAAATACGTTGACAAAAACGCATCGGAGCGGAAGCTGGTCAACGTGGGGCGGTGGGCGGTGGTGATTTCGTTTGCGGTGGCCATTGCGCTGGCTCCGCTACTGCGCTCACTCGATCAGGTGTATCAGTACATTCAGGAATATACCAACTTTGTAACGCCGGGTATCTTCGCTATCTTCCTGCTGGGCTTTTTCTGGAAACGCGCTACCAACCGGGCCGCGCTGACCGTGGCCCTTATCACCCTGCCGCTCTCGACCCTGCTCAAATTCTGGCCCGAGGTAATGCAGGTAGTAAACGTACAGGCCGAGTCGATTCCGTTTTTGCACCGCACCACCTGGGTGTTCTGCATCGACATTATTCTGATGGTCATTATTTCGCTGACCGATCCAGCGGGGTACGCCAACAGCACCAACGAAATCGTAGTGGACAAACGCATGTTCCGCGTGTCGCCGTCGTTCGTAGTCGGTTCAATTGGCATCGTTTCTGTATTGGCCGTGTTATACGCGACCTTCTGGTAAGCGAGTACGTTGATAATCAGCCAACAAGTCCATAACTTTACTTCTTCAAAAACGCATTCGCTATGATTTCCGAAGCCGCCCCCCTTGCCAGTCTTGATGTGTGGGAAGACGACGTACTCAGTCGTTACCCCGAGCCGGAACACAAAGCCAAAGACGACTACCGCAACTACGACTCGCCGGAACGCGATACGGTGCGGGAGTTTTACCGGCTCAACCATACCTACCAGACATACGACTTTGTGCGCCAGAAGGAGCGCGATTTTCTGGCGTTCGACAAAAAAGAACTGCCGGTCTGGGGCGCAATGGAATTCCTGAACACCCTCGTCGATGATTCGGACCCCGATACTGACCTCGATCAGCTTCAGCACCTGTTGCAAACCGCCGAAGCCATCCGAGCCGACGGGCATCCCGATTGGTTCGTGCTGACGGGTTTGCTCCACGACATGGGTAAAGTCCTGTGCCTGTTCGGCGAGCCGCAGTGGGCCGTGGTGGGCGATACCTTCCCGGTGGGCTGTGCACATTCGGATAAAATTGTGTATTCCGAATATTTCGTCAACAATCCCGACAGTACCGACGAGCGGTACAACACTAAATACGGCGTTTATGAACCCAATTGTGGGCTGCGCAACGTGCATCTGTCGTGGGGACATGACGAGTATCTGTATCAGCTAATGAAGCCGTACCTGCCTGAACCGGCTCTATACATGATGCGCTACCACTCGTTCTACTCCCAGCACCGCGAGGAAGCGTACAATCACCTGATGGACGAGCACGACCACGAGATGTTTGCCTGGGTACGGAAATTCAACCCGTATGACCTCTACTCTAAAAGCCCCAAGCCGCCCGTCGTGAGCGAACTGCGGCCCTATTACGAAGCCCTGATTGCGAAGTACCTGCCGGGTACGTTGAAATTGTAAGTTGTTTTTAACTTACCATGCTCCTCACCTGCATTGCTCTCTATCTCCTGCTAAACGTGGCCGTTGGCGTGTGGGCGTCGCGCCGGGTCACGACCTCGCAGGA
>JBBRUB010000005.1:0-20225 GCA_038248175.1 Cytophagales bacterium
CTTCGTCGTACTGATGATTGGTGAGTGTAGTTATGAACTGCATGATCGGAAGCAGGCACGCGAGTATCTCCTGAAGGCTTATATGCTGGAGGGCGAAGCTATCTTCGAAACACAGGATCAAAAATACTATCGCACGATTAGTGATTTAGTTTGACATGGAACTACCCGAATCTATTCAGGCACAGGTTGACGTGCTGAGCGAAAAATCCGAAATACATTTCGCTGCAGTTCAATACGAAATATGTATTGAACTGCACGAAGAATGCTGGGAACTGCTGCCCATTCCTAAAGAAGTATATGATGACAGCTACTACGTAGCCGAAGGACTGATTATCCTGAATATGAAAGTAAATAACCTGACTCAGGCCAAACACTGGGCCACTATTCTTCTAACATGCGACCCTGACCGCATTGACAGCGGTGAGCGGGATATGTGGCTTGGCTGTATTGCCTACGAAGAACATAAGCCGGATGAAGCTATGAAACACTTCAAAGTAGCGTTTAAAAAATCGAAGGGGCGCCGTTTTCTGGGAGCTGATAATGAACAGTATTACAAGTTCTATTTGAGCCAAAAGTGATAGGCTCTGATCGTGGGCGAGGTATGAGTTTCGGAACTAAAGACATTCTGAGCCGTTTATATAGCCAGACATATCAAACGCACTAAACAGATTTCACACATGGCAGCAGGACATATGGCCATTGAAGCCACCGACGCAAATTTCGATGAGTTGATAAATTCAGATAAGCCCGTTCTGGTCGATTTTTGGGCCGAATGGTGCGGACCCTGTAAGATGATTGGTCCCGTTGTGGAGCAGCTTGCCGGCGAATACGAAGGCAGAGCCATTATCGCCAAAATGGACGTTGACCAAAACGCGCAGGTACCCGCTAAGTTTGGCATCCGCAGCATTCCGACGCTAATGGTGTTCAAAAATGGTCAGCTGATCGATAAAGTAATCGGTGCTGTTCCCAAGAACGTACTGGAGCAGAAACTTCAGGCCGCTATGGAACCCGCAGCTATCTAATATACTGAGATTCCAGAATCCCCAATATTACGGGGTAAAAAAAGAGCCTCCTTTCTTAGCTTTGAGAAGTGTCACAACTCCAAAGCCAGAAAGGAGGCTTTCTTATAAGAATCCAGAATGGGTACAACCTATTGATAATCGCGAGTTTATGTCTCTTCAAAATTCTGTAGGAGTGTATCCGCCCACCCCTAATCCATCGGGATACGTATGACATAGACTGGGTCTTTATTGATCCGGTGGCTTACGCTCAGCGTGTTGCTTTTTGGCTAACTTCACTCAATGATTTACCTCGACAATAACGCCAACAAACATTTGTTTTGAACACTGCGACAGCGACGCGCTGATTACGGACTTAAACTATGCGTGAGGCTTTAACCACACCACGCAGGGCTACATAACCCGACTCAACCATTTCCTGAGTGGGAGCCTCGTGGTCGATGAGCGAACCGGCAAGGGCTACGGCGATGGCAATGACCAGCGCGGGCCAGAACCCGTCAATGTGAAAACTATTCATAAGCTTGTCGATGACTTTGAGCATAATGGCCGTTACAATCACCCGGACGAGGCCCGACAGTAGAAAGAACGTGACTAAGTTGAGCGGAAACCGGATAATCCAGCCGATAAAGAAATTGAGCAGACCGAGCAGTACCGCAATAAGCAAAGCGGTGCCGAAGCTTTTTACGGTGATCTGTGGCATCAGATACGCCAGCCCGAAAATAATGGCGGCATCTATAAGCAGGTGAAGTATGAGGTTCATAGAGAACAGAATAGTGATTATTGTTTTTGAGAAACAAGCAGCATCCACCGTTGTTTGATAACACAAACATACAACGGCTGACCAAAATGGCCGCCCAGCCCAACTCATTTGTTTATGAAGCGTTTCACCTTTTTTGCCTTCATCTGCCTGACCGCCTGCCAGCCGGGTTCATCGCAACAGCAAACCACCGGCACAACCACCACCGACTCGGCAAGCGTCTATCAGACCGGCCCCGCCAGCCGCGACGGTATCGGTACCTTTTACAAAGGCCGCGAAATTGCGCACGTTATGGGCCACCTCGGTGCCGACTGGCTAGAACGACCCGAACGCCAGCGCGAAGAGCGCACCGACCTGTTGCTCAAAGCCCTCGACCTCAAACCCACCGACGTAGTGGCCGACATTGGCGCAGGAACCGGCTTTTTCACCTTCCTCATGGCTCCAAAAGTGCCGCAGGGCCGGGTGCTGGCCGTTGATATTCAGCCCGAAATGATTGACTACCTGAACGAAGGCAAAGCCAAACGAAACCTGACCAACGTACAGCCCATCCAAAGCACCGAATCCGACCCGAAGCTCCCCGTTAACAGCATCGACCTGGCCATTATGATCGACGCGTACCACGAGTTTTCCTATCCCCGCGAAATGATTCAGCACATTGCTGACGCCCTGAAGCCCGGTGGGCGCATTGCGCTGGTCGAGTATCGCGCTGAAGATCCGTCGGTCCCCATCAAAGAACTGCACAAGATGAGTGTAGCCCAGGCTACCAGAGAGATGAAAGAAGCCGGACTACGACTGCTCAAAAACGATGGCCGTCTGCCGCAGCAGCACATCATGTTCTTCGGGAGATGAGGTTTTTTTAACACCGATTTTTTGTCGTGCTGACGAAGGAAGCATCTCCTGAAACTGGTGGGCCTGTTACTACCAGAGATGCTTCCTTCGTCAGCATGACAAAAAATCCATATTAAAACCCACTCTTCATTTACGCTTAGGAGTCTCACCGTTGGGCAGTTTCCAGTCGCGCTGGGGGCCGAAGGGCATTTTAAGCAGGTACTTTACCGTCATTTCTTCAGGATCTCGGTAAGCTGGTACGCCAATATCGACCGCGTCCTGCGGGATGTCCATCCGGCGGGTGTTGTGCAGCCGGTCCCAGAACGAAAATACGGTTCCCCAGTTGGAGTTGAATTCATCGGCCACAATAGAATGGTGAATGCCGTGCATCCGGGGGGTGATAATGACGTAGTTCAGGATTTGCTCGACTCGTTTGGGCAGGCGGGTATTGGAGTGGTGAAACTGCGTGGCTATTTCAAAAACAACTTCGTACACAATAGCCGTCCAGAACCCGATACCAAACACCAGCACCACCAACGCCCGGAATACCGATCCAATTATCATATCGGTAAAGTGAAACCGTATGGCCGTCGATACATCCATGTCCATATCACTATGATGAACTACATGGAAGCGATAAAATAGTGGCCAGTAATGCGTGGCCTGATGCCACCAGTAGTAGCTGTAATCGAACAGCAGAAATCCCAATGCGCCCTGTACACCCATACCAAAATCCGTATCGGGCAACAACCAGCGCAAGAGACCAATATCGTGGTTGGCCGCCCAAATTGCCGTAAACAGGGGCAGCGGTATCATCAACAACCGGAACACAACGAACATAGGCACCGATACACCTACGTTCCGCGCCACCCGCCGAACGCTGTTGAGCCGTTGCCTGCGCAGGGGACGCTTCCACTGAATCCATAGCAGCAGGCTAAACACGACCAGCATCAGGGGAGAAATTACATAATCGAAAAGCGGAAACGGGAAAAAGGACATAGCTGATAAGCTGGTTTATCCAGTAAACCAGCGAATAGGCTGGTGGGTTATGGCTTAAGCAGTTTTTCTGGCAGATTGCCCAGTACGGCGTCGGTGTCTTCGCCGAGCAGGGGCGCGGGCCAGGCGGGGTGTGCGGGGGTAGCCGAAAATTTGAGCGGTACACCGATGCTCTGAAACGGCCCCGCCACAGGATGCTCCTGCGTTACAATCATCTGCCGGGCCGTTAGCTGCGGGTCGGTGGCGAGGTCGGGCAGATCGTTGACGGGCGTAATGAGCAAATCGTGTTCCAGCCCGAAGCGGGTCCAGTCGTCGCGGTCACGTTCGAGAAAAAGCGTCTGAATTTGCGCTTTGAATTCGGCCAGTTGTTCCGGGCTTTGCGGCTGTAGAAATACCAACCAGTTAGGCTTGTTAAGCAGTTTGCAGAATTTTTGCCAGAATTTGGGTTCCAGCGTGCCGAGAGCCACGTACCGCCCATCATGGCAGCGGTAGAGGTTATAATTGGCCAGCCCTCCCGATAGCGGCATTTGCCCCCGGCGAATCCACGCCGGGCGTGGATTCGCCGGGCTGGATGGCCCCGCTCCTACTCCATCCGTTATCAGTTTGTCCGTTCCGGTTTGTAGTGCGTAGGCTACTGACAGCAGCGGCATGACCGTGTCTGTCATCGACACATCCACGTGCTGCCCTTCTCCCATGCGCTCTCGGGCATACAGCGCTGCCAGCGTAGCCATAACGCAGCCGTATGACCCACCCGCAATGTCGGCCAGTTGCACACCAGGTATTACGGGTGCGTCGGTGGGGTTGGTACCAGTCAGGCCCAGCACGCCCGATAGGGCGAGGTAATTCAGGTCATGCCCGGCCAGGTGCGCATAGGGTCCGGTTTGGCCGTAGCCCGTTACAGACACGTAGATGATACGAGGATTGCGGGCGCGGGCGGTTGCGTAGCCCAAACCCAGCCGGTCGAGGTGGCCGGGCCGGAACTGCTCCACTACCACATCGGCGGTTTCGACCAAATCCAGAAATTTATCGCGTCCTTCGGGTGTTTGGTAGTTGAGCAGGACCGAGCGTTTGGAGCGGTTATACGCCAGATAATTGGCAGACTCGCCGTTGACGTAGGGTGGAAACGCCCGGACGTAATCGGGTGCGTTGGGATCTTCAATCTTGATAACCTCGGCCCCCATGTCGGCCATGAGCATGGTGCCAAGCGGGCCGGGCAGTAGCCGGGTCAGGTCCAGAATGCGCAGTCCCAGCAGCGGGCCGGTTACGGGTGTTCGATTGGGCATAAATCAGCGGTTTTATCGTGTGGAATATAACAACTTCCCGCATCTATCAGGTAAGCAGACCGACAGCAAATGTTTCTGAACCGTTTTCGCAGAGCCAAATCCCTTAACGACCAGGCCCTCGTGATCGCCTACCGCGACGCGGGAGATTTGGGCGTATTGGGCGAGCTGTACGAGCGGCATATGGATCTTGTCTATGCCGTTTGCTACAATTACCTGCGCAACGAAGATGACGCTAAAGACGCCGTTATGCAGTTGTTTGAGCAGTTGGTGGTTGACCTGCGCCGACACGATGTGCAGCAGTTTGTACCGTGGCTGCACACCGTGGCCCGCAATTACTGCCTGATGCAACTGCGCAAACGGCAAACGCACCCGGTTGCCGTTCTGCCCGACACCACCACTGATGGGTATGACATTGCCGATATATTTACGGATGAGCAGAGCGACCGCGAAGAAAATTTATCGCGGCTCGAAACGTGTCTGAAAACCCTGCCCCCGGAGCAGAAAACCTGCCTGACGCTGTTTTACATCGACCAGAAAAGCTACGCCGATGTAGCCAGTCTAACGGGGTTCGAGCTGAAACAGGTAAAGAGTCATTTGCAAAATGGCCGCCGAATGCTGAAAATTTGTATGAATACATAACGCGGACCACTGGTTCGTACCATGAGTTTACCGGCGGGCCAGAGGCCTGTCTATACAATGAATGAGCAATTGACTTTCGAGGATTTACGGGCGTATCAGGCCGGGCTGTTGAGCGGTCAGGAGCGGCACCGTGTGGAGCGGATTCTGATTGAAGACCCGTTTTATGCCGACGCGTTGTCGGGTCTGGAAGCGATGCAAACCACCGCCACACCCACCGCCGACCAGTTAAACGCCCTGCGCAGTGCCTTAGACAAACGCATCCGGGCATCGGCTACTAAAAAACGGCTGTGGCCGCTCTGGATTGCCACCACCACAGCCGCCATCCTGTTCGTACTGGCTATGGCCATCTACTTCATTTTCTTTGCCCCGCGTGGACTTGCCCCAAAGCAGACGCCCAAACAGAAACCTGTCAACGGCATTAAAGCGACTATACAACCAACTATCCCCTACCGCTCAACCCAGACTGTTTTTACGTTTACAAACTCTTTGATGCCAGCGTCAGAAAGTTCGCGGCCAAAGCCGGAGTTTTTGATGCCGCCAAACGGTACGCGGGCGTCGGAACGCATCATTCCATTCACAAATACCGACCCCGCCTGAATCTGTCGTGCCAGCCGTTCAGCCCGGTCCAGATCACGCGTCCAGATGGCCGAGCCGAGACCAAAATCAGACTGGTTGGCCAGCCGGATGGCGTCGGCTTCGTCGTTCGCTTCGATGAGCGCGGCCAGCGGGCCAAAAGTTTCTTCATCAAAAGCAGCCATACCGGGTTTTACGTCGTCCAGCACCATTGGTTTTACGTTGCAGCCGTCTCGCTGAATGGCACCTGTGATGAGTTTCGCGCCCTGTGCAACGGACTCGCGGCATTGGCGTTCGATGGCGTCGGCCAGATCAGGGCGGGCCATCGGGCCCATTTCGGTCTCGTTGGCGGTAGGGTCGCCCTGCTGAATTTGGCTGATGTGGTGCAATACCAGTTCGGTGAACTGCTTTTTCACGGAGGCTTCGACAATGAAGCGTTTGGCGGCAATGCAGCTTTGCCCGGCGTTCTGCATCCGGGACTTTACGGCGGTTTTGGCGGCCTGCTCCAGGTCAGCGTCGGCCAGCACGATGAGCGCGTCAGACCCACCCAGTTCCAGCACCGCTTTCTTGATTTCGCGCCCGGCCATACTCGCCACCGCTGCCCCCGCCCGCCCGCTGCCCGTAAGCGTAACAGCTTTAATACGCCGATCGCGCAGTAGCTCTTCTACCGGCTCAGTACCAATCAGCAGCGACTGAAACACACCGTCGGGCAGGCCGCTGTCGCGAAAAACGTTATCCATAGCCAGCGAACAGCCAAATACGTTGGGCGCGTGTTTGAGCAGGCCAACATTACCCGCAATCAGGCCCGGAATGGCAAAGCGAAACACCTGCCAGAACGGGAAATTCCAGGGCATAATGGCCAGTACGACCCCCAGCGGCTGGTACGTTACAAAGCTCTTCTCCATTGGCCCATCGCTGATAATTTCGTTGGCAAGAAATGCTTCGGCATGGTCGGCGTAGAACGTACAGGCTCCAGCGCATTTTTCTATTTCGGCAACGGCTTCGCGGATGGTTTTGCCCATCTCGGCGGTAGTCAGCGCGGCCAATTGCTGGGTTTGGGTCAGCAGCCGCTCACCAACGGCCCGCAGATAAACCGCCCGCTCCCGAACCGACAACGCCGACCAGTCCGGAAAGGCTGCGTTGGCGCGGGCAAGTTTCTGCTCGATAGCCGCAGGACCATCAGCGGAGTACGTGTGCAGCGTTTGCTGCGTGTAGGGGTTGATGGATGAGAAAGTCATGGTTGATCTATGATTAGGGTGTATGATGTGTTGCCAACGCCGGTACGTCTGGCGTCAGCAATACATCATATACCCTATACCATACACCATACATTCGCCTATTGTTCGTCCTTTTCCAGTGTATTGGCCAGTAGTGCCATCGTGTCGATTAACTGCTCTACGCGGTCATGACCGGCAATGCTGTCGAATTTGTCGCGGACTTCCTTCATGCACATTTTAAGGGCTACGAACAGGTCTTTGCCGCGTTCATTCGGAAAAATCATGCTTGAACGGGAGTCGGCGGGGTTTTTCTCAGTGTATATATAGCCTTCTTCTTCGAGCAGACCCACAATCTTGCTCATCATCTGTTTGGTGACGCAGGCTTTTTTAGCCAGTTCATTATTCGTTATTCCCTGCTCTTCAATGTTAGCCAGGAATATGAGGTAACTCATTTTGAAATCAGTGAAGCCCAGTTCATGCAGACGCGGCTCTATTGCAGCATCCATATACCGCTTGAGCCGCCATATCAAACGCCCGATAGACCGCTCCCGAACAAGCTTATACTCGTTGAAATCAAAGGATTTCTTGTCTGTTTCCATCATTTTAAAAAAATTGAGCAGTTGCCGAAACAACTTACTTCAAATCACCACACAAATATAGTCAACTTACTTGACTTTATAGTCAACCAAGTTTACCTTTGTACTGTTATCATTGAAGCACCCCAATCAATTTTTCTTATGGCAACCAAAATCGTCAATAACGTTCGTGAAGAAACTGAGCAAAAAAGCGCGTTGCGGACGTACTTACCCCGCATCGTTTTGGTTCTCGTCCTGCTGGTAGGCGGCTATTTCGGCTACGAAGCTTACGTACACAGTCAGCAGTATGAATCGACGGACAACGCGCAGATCGAAGGCAACTCGGCCCCGGTACTGGCCCGCGTCGCCGGTTACGTACAATCAGCAAACGTCGATGACTATGCCAGTGTCAGGAAAGGTCAGCCACTGGTTACCATCGACCCGCAAGAGTATGACGTGGCTCTGGCGCAGGTCGAAGCCGATTATCAGCAATCCCTCGCCGACCTCGCCACCGCCCGCGCCGATTTACAGAACGCTCAGGCTCAGGCCCGCAACGTAGCCCAGAACACCCGCGTAGCCCAGTCGAACGCGCAGGTTCAGGCCGCCCGGCGCGACAAAGCCCAGGCCGACCTCAAACGCGACCAGAACCTGTATCAGGCGCAGTCGCTGACGCAGAAGCAACTCGAAGATTCGCGCAATACCGCCGACGTGCAGACGCGGCAGTATGCCGCTAACGAAGAGCAGGTTGGTCTGGCCAGATCGTCGCAGGGCGTAGCGCAGGCCGGTATTGCCCGGGCCCGGGCCAACATCCAGAAAATTGAAGCCGTACTGAACGTAAAGCAGGCCGCTATTGACAACGCCAAACTGCGCGTGGGATACGCCCGCCTGACGGCCCCTATCAACGGTAAAATTGGCCGCAAAAACGTGGTGGTTGGTCAGTACGTACAGCCCGGTCAGAACCTGCTTACCATCGTAGCCGATTCGACGTTCTGGGTTGTAGCTAACTTCAAAGAGACGCAATTAGAGAAGATAAAAGTAGGTCAGGCCGTCAATGTCAACCTCGATGCCTATCCTGACCTTGGTATCAAAGGCCGCGTGGCTTCTCTGTCTGAGGCAACGGGTTCCCGCTTTGCGCTGCTGCCCGCCGACAACGCATCGGGCAACTTCGTTAAGATTACGCAGCGTGTGCCGGTCAAGATCGAGATTCTCAACCCTGAAAAATACAAAGACCAGCTTCGCGCCGGTCTGAGCGTTGACGCCGAAGTTCGGGTAGCAAACTAAACCGTTTATGGCATCCCAAACACTCGCCGTGCCGGCGCAGACCGCTGGTATCCCAATCCCGACCGGCTTTAAACGGTGGATAATCGTTGCTACGGCCATTTCGGCGGCTATTATTGAACTGATTGACATCTCAATCGTAAACGTTGGCCTGACCGACATTGCCGGTAACCTCGGCGTTACGATTGAAGACGTATCGTGGGTAGTAACAGCCTATGCCATTGCCAACGTGATTGTAATACCGATGACGGGCTTTTTGCAGCGGTACTTCGGTCGCAAAAACTACTTCATTACCTCCATCATCATCTTTACCGTAGCGTCGTATGGGTGTGGTTTTGCCGACAGCTTATGGACGCTGGTTGCCTTCCGGTTTTTGCAGGGTATCGGGGGGGGAGCGTTGCTGTCAACGTCGCAGGGCCTGTTGTTCGATGCGTTTCCGCCCAAAAGCAAAGCAACGGCTTCAGCTATTTTTGGCATGGGTATCGTGCTTGGCCCAACCCTCGGACCAACCCTCGGCGGCTATATCATCGACAATTACCACTGGAGCTGGATGTTCTACATCAACGTGCCTATCGGTATTTTGGCCACGTTTCTGAGCTACACCTACATCGACAAAAGACCGGAAGAGATAAACATTAACCGGCGAGCCATTAAAATTGACCAGTTTGGCATTTTGTTGCTGGCCGTGGGTATTGGCAGTTTGCAGTACGTACTGGAGCGGGGCGAAGCCGACGACTGGTTCGACAGCAAAACGATTCTGTGGCTTTCGGTAGCGGCTGTTACGGCCATTCCGCTCTTCATCTGGTGGGAACTGCGCGGTACCGATGATCCGGTGGTAGATTTACGCGCGCTGAAGAACCGGAATCTGGCTGTTGGGTCCGTTCTGATGATTGTCATTGGTTACGGACTCTTTACGTCGGTACTGCTCTATCCCCTTTTTGCGCAGCGGGTGGTTGGGCTTACCGCCACGCAAACGGGTATGTTGCTCATTCCGGGCGGGCTGGTTACGCTGCCCATGTTTGCCATAGCGGGTCGGCTGCTTTCCAAGAACGTATCGCCTACGCTGCTGGTTGGGTTTGGCTACATAGCGTTCGCTTCCTTCTGCTTCATCATGTCCACGTACAATATGAATGCGTCTGATGGCGACTTCATTACAGGGCTTATTATCCGGGGCATTGGGCTGGCGTTTGTCAACGTGCCGCTTATCAACCAGTCGGTGGCCACGCTGGAGCCGCGCCAGTTGCCCACCGGTATCGCCATTGTGAACATGACCCGGCAAATTGGTGGCGCGTTCGGCGTAGCCATTACCAACACCTACGTAACGCAGCGCATGGCCGTGCACCGGGGCGATTTGGTCTCCAACATTCAACCCGGCGATATGCTGACGATGGAACGGCTCAACGCCTTGACACAGGGGCTGATAGCACGGGGCATGAACTCGCTCGACGCAGCAACGGGAGCGTATAAAAATCTCGATTTAATCATTTCAAGGCAGGCGCTGATGCTGTCGTACTTAGATACCTTCAAACTGGCAGGTCTGTTTTTCGTGTTCTCGTTTCCGTTGCTGTTTCTGCTGCAAAACAAAAAAATGGATGCCGCCCGCGCCAAAGCCGTGGCCGATGCCGCTCACTAATTGCGGTTTTCGATTTTCCGTTTTCCGGCACGTGCCGATGATGGATTATTGAGACCCTAAACACACTCTGTATGAAATATTCCTTTTTGATCCTTTCGGTTTTGGGCTGTTTGTCCGCTCAGGCGCAGAATCAGCCTGCTGCCACTCCGCTGCCCGGCCAACTGCAAACGCTGATGCAACAGGCCAATGCCAACTACCCCCTGCTTAAACAGCAGCAGGAGCAAATCCGGGCGGGCGAGCTGCGCGTTGACGTGGCACACACGGCTATGCGGCCCAATGTGAACCTCAACGGCAACTACGCCTACATTACACCCGTGCCGCAGTTTACCGTACCGCTTAACGGGCAGGAAGTCATTGCCAAACTGGGCCCCAACCACAGCCTGAACGGCAATGTATCGATTGGCCAGACAATTTATGATTTTGGCCGGACAACATCCGCCGTGCAACAGGCCGAAGATAACGTGCAGGTGCTGCGCCGGAGCCTGGATATTTCGCGGCAGAATTTGGCCTATCAGGTAGCGGGTGCGTACTATGGCGTTGGCTTTTTGCAGCGCGGGCTGATTGTGCAGGATTCGGTCATCAAAACCGCTGGAGCCAACGTACAACTACTGGCTACCCGCCTGCAAAACGGCGACGCCCTCGAATACGACGTATTGACCCAGGCTGTGCGGGTAAAAACCGCCCAGAACCGCAAAATTGAAATTCAGAATCTACTGGACAAACAACTGGCCACCCTGACCTTCCTGACCAGCAACCCCAGCCCCGACGTAAGTCAGGCCCTCAGCCAGTTTGACCTCGGCGATGCGGTGGGCGTAATGACCCAACCCTACGATATGTCGGGCGATTTATCGGCGGCTCTGTCAGACAACAAAGAAGTACAGTTGGCGCAGGACCGGCTCCGTGCCGCCCAGACCGACATTCTGGCGACCAAACAGGCGGGCAAACCCAGCATCGGTTTTTCGGGAAATGCGGGTTACAAAAACGGCTATCCGCTCAACGTGCAGCAACTCCGGCCTAATCTGGTAGCAGGCGTGGGCATTGTTGTGCCGCTCTACGCGGGCAAACGGTATCAGTTACAGACGCAGGTAGCGCAGGCTAACCTGAACGCGGGTCGTTACGCCGTTGAAACCGCCAACGCCCAGCTTCGGCAAAGCATTGCGCTGGTAAACGCCGACATCCGCAGCAATCAGACCCGGCTCATCAACCTCCAGACGCAGGTACAACAGGCTCGCAAAGCCCTGGAGATTGCCAACGCCCGCCTGCGCAACGGCGTTATTACGAACGTAGAACTGCAAAGTGCCGAGACCGGCGTTGAAGAAGCCGAACTGGGCCGCCTGAATTTCAAATATCAGCTTATGCTGAACCAGCTGGAACTGAAGCGACTGTTGGGGGAAAATTTGTAAAAACCTACATCGCTACCAGCGCGTTACCGCGCAACACGGGAACAATGTCGTAAAGGTCATGTTGCAGACAGTACGTAATATCTTTCTGGATACCGAGCCGCTGTAACCGCTGAATATGTGAAGCACTGGCCATGTAATTAATCAGGTTGTCTTTGCCATCGCAGTAGAGCCGATGGGCCAGAATGGCACTGTCTTCGGCCAGGGCATAACTGGTTTTGAGCCGCTCGATGAGCGCGCCGGCAAAGAGCGTATCCTCCATGTTGACACGCCCTTTCCAACCCGCGCAAAGCACCAGCACATCGTAGGGTTCGGTTTTCAGGTATCGGGCAATGGCCTCTAAGTTCAAAAACGCCCCAACCAGCACCTTTACGCCCCCCCGCGATTTGGTAATGGCCAGCGTGCCGTTGGTGGTGGTCATGGCTACGTTGGCTCCCCGAACGCGCTCAGTCATGTACGTGAACGGCGAGTTGTCCAGTTCGAAGCCATCTACCCGTTTGGCATTCCGTTCGGCAGCGGCCAGGTAACCCCGCTCCTGCCATTGCTGACACTCGTCAATCGTGGCTACGGGAATAATACTCTTCACGCCGTGCGCAAACGCCGTAACCATGCACGAAGTAGCCCGAAACACATCAGTCACGACCACAATCGTGTTTTCGATGGTGTGCAGATGCAGTAAATCGGGGGTCAGGCAAACGTCGATGTGTTTCATTTTTTAACGAAAGGGAGTTTCACAACTTCGGCTTTCAGCAGCTTGTCGCGTACTTTAACGAAGATTTCAAAGCCGGGTTTGCTCAGCGCGGTGGGTACGTAGCCCAGCCCGATACCCTTGCCCAGCGTGGGCGACTGCGTACCGGAAGTAACCTCACCAATGGTGTTGCCATCGGCGTCGGCCAGTTCGTAGTGACCACGCGGAATGCCCCGGTCAATCATGGCAAAACCAGTAAGTTTGCGCGGTACGCCCTGTTCTTTCTGGGCTTTCAGCACATCGGCATCCACAAAGTCGTGCGTGAATTTTGTGACCCAGCTCAGGCCCGCTTCAATCGGCGAGGTCTCGTCCGTGATATCGTTACCGTAGAGGTTATAGCCCATCTCGAGCCGGAGCGTATCGCGGGCACCGAGTCCGATGGGTTTGATACCGTAAGGTTTCCCCGCTTCCATGATGGCGTTCCAGACGGCTTCGGCCTGATGGTTGGATACATAAATCTCGAAACCACCCGCGCCAGTATAGCCCGTGGCCGAGACAATGACATTGGCCATACCCGCAAAATCCGTTTTCTCGAAGGTATAATAGCCCATTGTCAGGTCGGCACTCGTGAGCGGCTGCAACGCTTCGGCTGCCAGCGGCCCCTGCACGGCAAACAGACACATATCGGCAGATACGTTCACGAGCGTCAGGTTGTCGTCTTCCCGCACGTGCTGACTGATCCACTGCCAGTCTTTGTCGATATTCGACGCATTGACCACCAGCATGTACTCGATTTCGCTGATGCGATACACGAGCAAATCATCGACAATACCACCCCGGCCATTGGGCAGGTAGCTGTACTGTACTTTCCCGTCGTAAAGGGCAGAAGCGTCGTTGGCCGATACGCGCTGAATCAGGGCCAGCGCATCATCGCCTTTCACGACAAACTCGCCCATATGCGAGACATCGAAGATGCCGACGCCATTGCGGACGGTGTTGTGTTCGTCAAGGTCGGAGGAGTAGCGGACGGGCATATCGAAGCCCGCGAACGGCACGATTTTCGCGCCCAGTTGCTGATGAATGTGATGGAGGGGAACTTGCTGCGACATGAAGAGCCGGGGTTATCCGACAAAAATACGAACGTACCGGCGGGTTTCAACCCGCCATGTTCCAATAGCCGTTCATGCCAACGCAAAACGGAGTCAATTAGTAGAGCGAGAAGTTAATGGGCAGGTTATACTTGACGCGCACTTTTTTACCACGCTGTACCCCCGGTGTCCATTTGCCACTCATTCGTTTCACCACGCGCAGGGCTTCTTTGTCAACATCGGGATGAACAGGCTTGATCACCTCGTAATCGCATAGTGTACCGTCGGTACAGACTACAAAGCTGATAAATACTTTTCCCTCTATCCCTGCTTTTTGAGCGGTGACCGGATAGCGGAGATTGTCGCTGAGGAACCGCCCCAAACCCTCCATACCGCCTGGAAAAACAGGAGCCTGTTCAAGCACATCGTAGGGTTCAGGCTTTGCTCCTTTCCGGGTGGCAGTTCCGCCCCGACAAATGCCTTTGTCGTATGTTTCATCATACAGAAACGAACCGTCGGCGTAACGTCCTGACCAGTTACCCTGCTTAAAGCCATTTTCGTACCGACCTTTCTCCGTGAAGAGGGTATAAACCGCCGTATCCTGAAGCGACTTTACCATATCCTGACGAATGGACAGTCCGTTTCCATTATCCACCAGCATTACGCCCGCGCTATCCCAAAGTGCCGTAACCTGATCGGGCGTGGATTGGAGCGTGAAAGGCTCACTACTTGATGTCTTAACCTGTTCAATTTGTCCGGTTGGGTACCAACTGGTTATGAGCTTCTTACCGTTTGTCAGTTCGTTTTTTTCGGCAACACTTCCGTTATCGTGATAGCGAAACTGATCACCGACGCGCTTACCGTTTTGGTAGAAACTTTCCCGAACACGCCTGTTCTGGTCATCAACACCAACCACCATTCCCTCCCACTGACGGTCGGCGTTCTGGCAACCGAGTTCATCTATCCAGCCGCGCGTTCGGGACCAATAAGCTTCCTTATTCCGAGCCAGCGGCAGCCGGTTATTCTCCCGCCACTTATTTCCACTCTTCTCATACACGACCATATCGCCCGCTGGCAAACCCGCCGAATCGACCGGCGTAACCTGTTTGAAACGAGCCTGTGTACTGTCAGATACAGGTTTTGAATCTGCGTCGAAATAGCGTGCTTTAGCCCCGTTCTGATAAGCAAAGGGTTCATTTCTCGGAAACGTAATGGGTAACGTAACGGCCTGTCTGACAGCCGATCCCCCTTTTTTGGCCGGTTTCCATGCGTTATAGAGCGAAAAAACACGAATGGCCTCCCGGTCCAGATCAGGCCGAATGCCTTTCACTACGCTCACGTCGGCCATTCGCCCATCGGGCTGTACAACACCGGCCAGAATGACCCGGCCACCTGTACCGGCGGCTTCGGCAGCAACAGGTTTGCGCAGATTGGCCTGTAGAAAAGTATTCAGCAACGGCATACCGCCACGGGGTTCGGCGGCACTGTCCACCTCAAAACCCTGGTAAACAACCGGCTGCGCTACGGTAATAAGAGAGATGCTCAGCAGAAGAAGTGTAATGACGTATTTCATGGAGACGCGCGAAGTAAAACTATACTCCAAATTACTCAACTGTCTTTTTATGGCCAAATAAAATGATTATTAAGTCATGCGACCTCAACATTCACCACATTACCAACGACACCGACAGTCGCTCAATGCCCGCACCAATTAGTCTTTCCATCTCGCCAGCCGTTGCTCCGTCGGCTACGATTTTGACGCCCACCGTTTTTGGAACAGCCTGCCGAAATGCCAGGGCCGCATCAAGTGAGAATATACCCGGCAACGCGCCGGTTCGGTCTTTAACGAAGTCAGTGCCGGCATCAACAGCGAGTTTTATCATCTGCTGCTGCTGCGCCAACGTCAGCAACGACGATTCCAGTACGACAGTCAGTAACCGTTCCTGCGCGTGGGCCAGCGAAACGAGTTTGGCAAATTCAATTTTGAGCCAGACCGACGACGACGAGAACAATGCCGACGTGTTCAGCACCAGTTCAAGCTCAGTAGCTCCGTCTTCCAGAGCCAGTTTAGCCTCCAGTTGCTTCACCTCCGTGCGCTGATACCCGAACGGATAGCCCACCACTGCCGACAAAATGGCCGGGTGATTGTTCCCGAGTTCGCGCCGGGTTTTTTTAACCCAAAACGGCGCGACCGTCAGCCCGGCAATGCCGAGTTGCGTAGCGTCGTCATAGGCGTCGAACTGCTCGCTGATGGTTACGTCGGGCCGCAGCAGTGTCCGTTCAATGTAGGGAAAAAGATGGTTCACGAAGATTGGTTGTTTTGTGTCGAAGGATCATCAACCACCGCCTGTAACCGGTAGTACGTCAGGTTGATATTACGTACCTGAGCAAATGGCAGTACAAACAAATCGCCGGGCATTTGATAATATCGTTCATCAAATGCTTTCGATTTGGGCTTGGCGTCCCCAACTGGGTCTTCAACGATTTTACGCCGGAAGACCTGGGAAAGCACAAGCCGATCTAAGCTGTCTTTGTTGAAATAGAACTCTTCCAGCACCCCACAATAAAGAAAACTACATTCCTTCGTCTCAACCAGCACATCAACAAAAACGTACTCGATGTCTTCAGAATGGCCTTCCCAGCCCGGGAAATCGACGATTCGCCCCGACAGCAGGTAATACCAGTCGTTGTTAAAGCGTAATGAGTGGAACTTAAGGTCTGCTTTCGATTTCTCAACCAGTTGGCGGGCTACTTTCCCCATTGCCAGCGCAACAGTCAATAATATGGCATTATAACCGGCAAAGGGGAGAATACTTGTACCGGCGAGGTTAAAGTCGGGGGTATAGGCCGGGTTATTGGCACCAATCAGAAGCTGATAAACCAACTCGAGACGGATGGCGTAAAAATGCCCGGCTACCCAGTAGCCAATGCATTGGAGAAACAGTGATGGTATAAGGGACAGAACCAGTTCATCGACCAGCGACGACTGGATATTCTTACGCGAATAAGGCCCGTTCAGATAAGCGATTCTAAATAGAATGCCCGGATATAGCAGAACAAAGATGAATAAGGCTCCAAGGGCAATGTTCATGCATCTTTATCCAAAGACGTAGCGGGCCTTCCGGTAACGCGAACCAGTTCAAACCGCTCCTGACCAACCTGAATCTGCGCAGTATGATTGGTCCGACGGCTTTCAATCACCTGCCTGACCAGATCATGGGCCGCGCTGGGATTGGCAAGAATCCGGCGCACCCGGTTGCTGATGGGAGCTTTCATAAGCGATTTGTTTTTAAAATGGTAACGTAGTATTCACAAATCCTTCGGCAATATAACGCTTATCGGGTATGAATGATTGAAGCATTTATGCAAAAACCGCCTGCCCTTTACAGAGGACAAGCGGCTCAGATTGTATTGGGTAAATGGGTCAACTGAGATACTTCAGCTTTACCACTTCCTTAGGGTCGAGATACCGCCATTTGCCGCGGGGCAATTCTTTCTTGGTCAGGCCCGCAAAACTAGTGCGGTCGAGTTTGAGTACATCGTAGCCGAGCTGCTCGAACATCCGGCGCACAATGCGATTACGGCCCGAATGAATCTCCAGGCCAATAACCTGCGCGTCGGGCGTTACAATACCTACAGCATCAGGTTTGATGGGGCCGTCTTCCAGTTCCATACCGCGTTTCAGCGTCTCGAAATCTTCCTCCGTAATGGGTTTGTCTATTTCGACCTGATAGATTTTACGGACGTTATTGGACGGGTGCGTGAGTTTATCGGCCAGTTCGCCATCGTTGGTGATGAGCAGCAGACCGGTCGTTTTACGGTCGAGACGCCCTACAGGGTACATCCTGAAATTACCGGCGTCGGCCACTAACTCCATCACAGTTTTTCGTTCTTCGGGGTCGTCGGTCGTAGTAATAAAGTCTTTAGGCTTGTTGAGCAGCACATAGACGAAACGTTCGGGCGTCAGGGCTTTGGTACCGTATTTGACCATATCGCCTTCTTTGACCCGGAAACCCATTTCCGTAACAACGGTGCCATTTACAGAAATATCGCCGTTGGCAATCAGCTCATCAGCTTCCCGGCGCGAACAAACGCCGGAGTTGGCAATATACCGGTTCAGGCGGGTCGTACCATCATCGACCGGGCGTTTTGCCGGGGTCTGACTGGTGGACTCCTTCGGGTCGGGGTATCGCTCACGCGGACCGGCAGGGCGGCTGCCACGCTCGTCAGCCCGCCGGTTGTCGCGACGGTCGTTATCAGAACGAATGGGTTTATCATCACGGCGGCTGTCGCTGCGATCGTTACGGTTTCGCTGTTCGTGAGCGCGTTGGTCGAGGTTATAATTGGGAGCTTTTTCGAAGCGACCGGTACGTCGTTCGCCAGAATCTTTGCGCTGCTCTGCCGAATAGCGCGATGCACCACTTCCCCGGCTCGACTCATTATCATCCCGGCGACTACTCCTGCGGTCAGAACGATTGCGGCTTTGATCGTCAGAACGGGAGCCTTCTTCGCTGCGGCTGCGTTCGGCGCGGTTGCGCTCGTCGGCCTCGGGTTGAAAGCCACCTACGCGGGTAGGGCCCGGCTTGCTGAATCGACTGGGACGCGACGGTCCGTCGTTGCGGGGTCCGTTGCCACGGGGGCCGTCTGCACGTCTGTCCGGGCGATCATTGTTTCGGGAATCGGGGCGGCTGCTGAACCGGGGCGAGTCAATACGGGGTCTGCTATTCTCACGGGGTCCGTCGACCCGGCGTTCATCGCGGTTTTCGCGGTTCGGACTAAAGCGCGGTTTGGCGTCATCGCGCCGGGGGCCATCCGACCGGCGGTCGGGGCTGTCTCTGCGATCAAAGCGATTGGGGCGGTCACCCCGGCTGTCGGGGCGGTTATCGGTACGCGGGCCACTACTTCGGCGCGAATCGCCATCGGTGTCTCTACTAAACCTCGGGCCACCTGTACGTTGGTTATCTCCACGGGGGCCGTCTCCACGGGGGCCGTCTCTACGGGGGCCGTCTCCACGGGGGCCGTCATCCCGACGACCAAATGAACGTTGCTCACCATCACGGCGTGGTCGCTGACCACCAGCTCTGTTCTTATCAGAATCCTGATCCATAAAAAATAAGGAAAATCACTTAACTATAACTTGCAAATACGCTGATTATCAGCACTTCAGTCTAACTAACTCTAAAAAGGAGTGCAAAGATACGGCTTTCCGGTGTATGCTGTCTGGAACTATATGGATGGCAACGCATTTCGCCGGAAAAACAATCCGGTGCGGGCCGCAATCGTTGAGAGTCAGTCGGCTTATCGACTTCCTCAATAAATTGATGCCATGACGCCCCTTTATACTCCTGACCAACATACTGCCAATAACTCACTCCTCAAGAAATATATGGACTGGCTTTTTGTGAAGAAAGGCCTGTACTTCCGCAACTATGATGACCTCTGGGACTGGTCCGTTACTGACCTCGCCCATTTCTGGGAAAGCCTATGGCAGTTTTTCGATATTCAGAGCCATACGCCCTACCACCAGATACTATTCCGGCCCAACGAGGCCGACATGATCGGTACCGAGTGGTTTTCGGAATCGACGCTCAACTACGCCGAACACATCTTCCGGCACAAACCAGCGGTTATCTCAATGCCCAAGCCCCGCACCGGAGCAGCACTAATAACGGAGGGTAATCAGCCTCCCCTGTTGTTTGCATCGGAACGGCACCCGCTTACGGCCCTGAGCTGGGCTGAACTGGAGCAGCAGGTAGCGGCAGTTTCAGCCTGGCTTCGGGAGAAGGGTGTGGGCATAGGCGACCGGGTGGTATCGGTGCTTCCCAACATTCCGCAGGCAGTAGTGGCTTTTCTGGCAGCCAATGCCGTTGGAGCCGTCTGGTCGAGTTGTTCGCCTGATTTTGGCACGGCCAGCATTCTGGAGCGGTTTCGTCAAATTGAACCAGTTGTACTGATTGTAGCCGATGGCTACACGTACAACGGCAAACTCATCGACAAAACCAGCGCTATGGAGGAGTTACAGAATAGTTTACCATCGCTCCGGGAGGTAGTCTGGCTACCTTATTTAAACGAAAGTTATCAGCCCAACAAGGGCGTATTGTGGGATGAGGTACTGCAAACGCCCGCCCCCGACGGACTGATTTTTGAGCCGGTGCCGTTCAGTCACCCTATCTGGGTACTCTACTCCTCCGGCACTACCGGCAAGCCTAAAGCCATTACGCACAGTGTGGGGGGCTGTCTGCTCGAACACC
>JBBRUB010000006.1:0-19559 GCA_038248175.1 Cytophagales bacterium
GATGTGGTGGTACACGGGATTCCGGGACATTACGAACTTCGGGATGGAGACATACTTTCGGTTGACTGTGGCGTGAAACTGAATGGGTACCATAGTGATAGTGCTTACACTTATCCGGTTGGTGATGTTAGCCCGGCTATCCGTCGTTTACTGACCCGAACTAAAGAGTCGGTTTACATAGGTGTTAAGCAGGCAATCGATGGGAACCGGGTTGGTGATATTTGCTTTGCAATCCAGCAGTATAACGAGAAAGCAGGCTCCTCGATAGTTCGCGAACTGGTTGGACACGGTGTAGGGCAGAACCTGCACGAAGCCCCTGAAGTACCTAACTTCGGTAAACGTAGTCAGGGCGTCAGATTGCGTGAAGGTATGGTCCTGGCTATCGAACCCATGATCAACTTTGGCAAGAAAGGTGTAACGCAGGACAAGGACGGATGGACAATCCGCACCGCCGACCGCAAACCATCGGCTCATTTTGAACACACCGTAGTAGTACGGCGTGGAAAAGCTGAGATACTGACCACCTTCCAGTATATAGAAGCCGTTACCGAAAACACCAGCCTGATGGTTGACTCACAGGAATTGATGGCCGCATAAAGCAAACATGGCAAAGCAGAATTCAATTGAACAGGACGGTATTATTCTCGAAGCATTGTCGAACGCAATGTTCCGGGTCGAACTATCCAACAAACACGAGCTAATTGCGCACATCTCGGGTAAGATGCGGATGAACTACATCAAAATCCTGCCCGGAGATCGCGTGAAACTGGAAATGTCGCCTTACGATTTGAGTAAGGCCAGGATTGTGTATAGGTACAAGTAAGTTAAGATATTCGGTTTGCGAATGACGGTTTCCTTTGGGACGACATTTGTCAGACTGAACATTTTAACTCGTAAATCGTAAATCAGCAATGAAAGTAAAAGCATCGATCAAAAAACGCAGTGAAGACTGTATCGTGATCCGGCGGAAAGGGAAGCTGTACGTGATCAACAAGAAAAATCCCCGTTACAAACAAAGACAAGGATAAGTATGGCACGTATTGCAGGCGTTGATATTCCGGATAAGAAGCGTGGCGAGATTGCGCTGACGTACATCTATGGCATTGGCCGTAGCCGGGCAAAGAAAATCTTGACCGATGCTGGCATCAGTGTCGATAAGAAGGCCAATGAATGGTCTGACGATGAAGCGAACGCGGTGCGTACCGCTATTTCGGGTGAATATAAGGTAGAGGGACAACTGCGCTCGGAAGTGCAGTTGAGTATCAAACGCCTGATGGATATCGGTTGCTACCGGGGTCTGCGTCACCGGAAAGGGCTACCTGTTCGTGGTCAGCATACGAAGAACAACTCCCGTACGCGGAAAGGCAAGCGGAAGACAGTTGCTAACAAGAAGAAAGTAACCAAGTAAAAAAATGGTCGCTCATGGTTATGGCTGGTCGTTTGACGTCGCATATTAAGCGGCACGTAACGATACCGATGACACACTGACGATTACCTCACAACATGGCACAGGCAAAACGTAAAGACAAAGCAAAAAAGCGGGTAGTGGTCGTTGAACCCGTTGGTCAGGTACACATCCGGGCTACGTTCAACAACATCATTATCTCGATCACCAACATGAATGGTCAGGTAATTTCCTGGGCGTCGGCTGGTAAAATGGGCTTTCGTGGCTCGAAGAAAAACACCCCTTATGCTGCTCAAACCGCAGCGTCGAACTGCGCTGCCGTAGCCCACGATCTGGGTATGCGGAAAGCCGAAGTGTTCGTAAAAGGTCCGGGTTCGGGTCGTGAATCAGCAATCCGTACCATCCAGAATTCGGGCATCGAAGTCACTACGATTCGTGACATTACCCCCCTGCCCCACAACGGCTGCCGTCCTCCCAAGCGTCGTCGGGTTTAGTTTCTTTTATTGTTCAACGTTCCGCGTTCAATGCCTTTAGAGACTTTAGACACGGAGCGTCAAGCAATTAAAAGAATGAATAAGGGCAGGTGACATTCAGTTGTGTCTGCCCAATGTTTCACTTTATTCATTCAATACAGAATGGCACGTTACACAGGCCCAAAGGCCAGAATCTCACGCAAGTTCGGTGAGCCGATTTTCGGACCGAGCAAAGCGTTACAGAAAAAAAATTACGGACCGGGTATGCACGGTCGGGGTCGTAAGCGGAAACAGTCCGAATACGCACTTCAATTGATTGAAAAGCAAAAGGTAAAATATACCTACGGCATTCTGGAGCGTCAGTTCCGGGGCCTGTTCCACCGGGCGCAGGTTCGGCAGGGCATCACGGGTGAAAACCTGATCCAGCTTTGCGAAGCCCGCTTAGACAACACGGTGTTCCGCCTGGGTATTGCTCCCTCGCGCAATGCAGCCCGTCAGTTAGTATCGCACAAGCACATCATTGTTGATGGCGAAGTTGTAAATATCCCTTCTTATTCGCTGAAACCCGGTCAGTTAATTGGCGTTCGCGAAAAATCTAAGTCGCTGGAAAATATCACTGCAAGCCTGTCGGCACGCAACACACGCCGGTTCAACTGGGTGGAGTGGGACGGTCAGGAAATGATTGGTAAGTTTCTCAGTTATCCTGAGCGCGATCAGATTCCGGAGAATTTCAACGAGCAGGCCATCGTCGAATTGTATTCGAAGTAGTGGTCAGGCACAACGCCAGCAAATGGCGTTGTGCTGCCTGTATATATAGTTTGGTTGTTCGCTTGTTCGTGTGTTTGTAATTCGATCAGCAATTCAACAGACAAACAAACAAACAAACAAACAGCATTAGTAGAGTCTTCACGCAAGGCAGAGAACTGCTGTAAACAATACAAATCGTATGTCCATTTTAGCGTTCCAAATGCCCGACAAGGTCGTCGTGGAGAAAGCCGACGACTTTCACGGTGTATTTGAATTCAAACCCCTCGAAAAAGGATACGGTGTAACGATCGGTAACGCGCTTCGGCGTATTCTGCTATCATCACTGGAAGGTTACGCCATTACGAGCGTGAAATTTCCCGGTGTTTTACACGAGTTCTCATCGATTGAGGGTGTGGTTGAAGACGTGACAGAGATCATCCTGAACCTGAAAATGGTTCGGTTCAAGAAGATCAACGACATGGTTGATAACAAGATCACGGTCAACATCAAAAAGCAATCGGTTTTAAAAGCCGGTGATATATCCAAGTTCTCTCCGTCGTTTGAAGTGCTGAATCCCGATCTGGAGATTTGCCACATCGACGATACGAAAGACCTGGAGATGGAGATTTTTGTGGAGAAAGGACGGGGCTACGTCCCGTCCGATGAGCCACGGGTGAATGAATTGCCCTTTGGCCACATCCCAATGGATGCCATCTTTACGCCCATCAAGAACGTAAAGTATAGCGTTGAGAACACCCGTGTTGAGCAGAAAACCGACTATGAGCGGTTGCTGCTTGACATCGAAACGGATGGTTCTATTCATCCAGAAGAAGCCCTCAAAGGTTCAGCTCATATCCTGATTCAGCACTTTATGCTGTTTTCGGATCAGACGATGAGTTTTGAAACAGCTAAACCGGAAGAAGAAAGCGTAGTTGATGAGGAGGTACTGCACATGCGCAAGCTTCTCAAGACGAATCTGGCTGATCTCGACCTGTCGGTTCGGGCTTACAACTGCCTGAAATCAGCGGATGTTCGGACATTGGGAGATCTGGTGCGGCTCGAAATTTCGGATATGATGAAGTTCCGTAATTTCGGAAAGAAGTCACTGACAGAACTCGAGCAACTGGTAGCAGAAAAGAATCTGACGTTCGGTATGGACGTAGTCAAATACCGCCTGGACGAAGAATAGAAAATTGTTTTGGCTTCTGCGTTCAAGATTTTGCAACATAGAAGCTGAGACCCCACCGGCGGGCCGGTTGAACCAAACAAGAAATAATGAGACACGGTAATAAAGTAAATCACCTCGGACGCACACATTCGCACCGCGAAGCGATGTTGCAGAACATGGCCTCGTCGCTGATTATGTACAAGCGCATCGAGACGACGCTCGCCAAAGCGAAGGAACTCCGCAAGTTTGTAGAGCCAATTCTGACGCGGGCTAAAGAAGACAACAACCAGAATCGTAAAGTGGTGTTTAAGTCACTCACGAACAAGGAAACGATCATTGAATTGTTTGGTAATGTTGCCGACAAAATTGAAGATCGTCCTGGTGGCTCTACCCGCATCATCAAGCTGGGCAACCGGGCGGGTGATAACGCGGAAACCTGCCTGATTGAACTGGTTGACTTCAACGAAACGTTGCTGACGGCTGCCGCTGAGAAAGCTGCGGCTACTACAAAGACGCGCCGAAGCCGCCGTGGTAGTGGTGCGAAAACAGCCACCGCCGATGCAGCTCCTGCAACAGTTGCCGTCGCCAACACTGAAGAAGTGGAAACGCCTGTTATTGAAGCAACCGCGACTGAGGCCCCAACGACCGAAGCTACTGCTCCGGTGACGGGTGGCGACGACCTGACGGTTGTGGAAGGCGTTGGCCCCAAGATTGCAGAACTGCTCAATGCCGCTGGTATTACGACCTTCGCTCAATTGGCCGACGCCGACAACGCTATGGTTCAGCAGGTATTGACCGATGCTGGCCCTGCTTTTAACACACACGATACTACGACGTGGAACGAGCAGGCTGCTTTGGCCCGCGATGGCAAGATGGATGAACTCAAAGAGCTTCAGGACCGTTTAAATGGCGGAAAAGAAGAATAGTCTTGCTACACAATACGATCATATTGGAAGAGGGTTAACCGTGATGGGTTAGCCCTTTTTTTTAGTCTCAAACGCCAAAACGCGCACAATGAAACACACGCAACAACCCGAAGCTTTGTTGGTCTTGCAGGATGGAACCGCTTACCGGGGCTTGGCCCTCGGGAAAATTGGTACAGTAGGGGGCGAAATCTGCTTCAACACGGGCATGACCGGCTATCAGGAAATCTATACCGATCCCTCCTACTACGGCCAGATCGTTATCAATACCACCTCGCACATCGGCAATTATGGTGTGCTGAACGATGCCGAACAGGAATCGAACGGAGTTAAGATTCGCGGCATGGTCTGCAACTTTTTTTCTAACACCCACTCGCGCTATACCGCCGATGGCTCGCTTCAGGATTATTTTGAGCGGGCTGGCATCGTTGGTATTCACGGGGTCGATACGCGCCAGCTGGTACGCTATATCCGCTCAAAAGGCGTGATGAACTGCATTATCTCGTCCGATATTCTGGACCCGGCGGTACTGCTGGAACGTCTGGCCGATGTGCCGGATATGGATGGGCTGGAGTTATCATCAGAAGTCTGCACACGGGAAACGTATGAGCAGGGTGACCCGGAAGCCCAGCTGCGCGTAGCGGTGCTTGACCTCGGCGTGAAACGAAGCATCCTGACCAATTTCAACGAGCGGGGGGTATTCACCAAAGTATTTCCAGCCAAAACGCCTTACGCTGAACTGGCGGCCTGGAAACCAACCGGCTATTTTCTCGCCAACGGCCCCGGCGACCCTGCCGCTATGCCCTACGCCGTTGAGACAGCAAAGCAGATTCTGGACGAAGAAAAGCCCATTTTTGGCATCTGTCTTGGCCACCAGATTCTGTCGCTGGCCAGTGGTGTATCGACCTACAAAATGCACAATGGCCACCGGGGCCTGAACCATCCGGTCAAGAATCTGATTACGGGCCGGTCCGAAATCACCTCCCAAAATCACGGCTTTGCCGTCAGTGCCGACGAACTCCGCGACCAGGCTAACGTAGAGCTGACGCACATCAACCTGAACGACAACACGATTGAGGGCATCCGACGGAAAGACAAGCCCGCCTTCTCAGTGCAGTACCACCCCGAATCATCGCCCGGTCCGCATGACTCGCGCTACCTGTTCGACCAGTTCGTGCAGATGATGAACGAGTAAAAAGAAAGAGCCTGGGGAAACTCAGGCTTTTTTATTAGAACGAAAGTTATTGTAATAATCTGTTCTTTCGGCTACCAGCAAACTTGTCAGCCATTCGCTCGGTACGATTTATTGCAATGCACTTTTGTAACTGTACAAGGCGCGTTTGAGCTGCTGACGATAAGCGACCTTTATGCGTTATTGATTTAAAGTCGATTGTAGTTTGTTTCCCAGGTAATAGACGTTGATCTTTAAATAACGCAAAGCCTTGACCAGACTTGATACTATAATAGTTTGTGAAAATATATCGATCATGATACGTATCGCAGATTATAGTTAAATTGATGCCATAACTAAACTCCTTCTCAAAGTAGTCACATAATATTTTATAATGCTTTTGTACTGAACATAAATGTTTTCTACTATCATAACCTATTATAGTGAAATCAAATAAAAAACCATCAGCTAATGAGGTAGGCATAAGGTTTTCACAGATTGACCGTAGATTTTCTAAGTAAGATTTTTCATCTGAAAAGAAGTAGTTGTCAGTTATTACAATAGAATTACAAGAGTGTTTTATATCTTTCAAGAAAGTCCAGCTTCTCAGGCTTTTGTCGATAGGAATCTCTTCTACATGAAATAGAAAGTCTGCCTTTTCTAAACAATTTGTTGATACACAAAAGCACCCGTACTCTTGAACGATTTCTGCTCTATCTTCATCTATAAAGAATAAGTTTGCTTCGCCAGTCTCGTGAAATTCTTTGGTTTGACAATTTGTCAAAAAATTTGCATCCCAAGTCGGTAGTTTTTGAGCAATTTGCCTGAATACTGTTCGTTGATCAGGATTTCTATATACTTCTTCGGGGTCGAAGTCAACAATCAACTCCATACCTGATTGCGGACTACTTAATAATCTTTTTATATCAATGTGTCGATCTGTTTGATCATCCGACATAACCAAATTCTCAAGGAAGGCGAAGTTAAGGTACAGCTTCATATCAATTCTGACGGGTTTTACTTCTTTTTAGCTTGAGTAACTCTAACTCCCAATGCGCGGCCTCGTCGTAGAAGCCCGGTCCGAAATCGTCCGATAAACTACCGTCTTCTAATACTGTAATCTTCTTCACTTGTGGCGCGCCTTTCTCTCTCTTTGTTTCATCAGGGTCATTGAAATAGTAGATAACAACATCTTCGGGCTTCATTTCGCCCTTGGCAACCAAATATTGAAACTTACGAATCATATACTCAGAGTGCGTTTCAATGATGAACTGGTGGCCTAGCGTTCTTTCTGAATCAGCGAACATATCGGCGAGTTTAGACTGAAACGCTGGATGTAAGTTTGCTTCTGGCTCTTCGAGCAGGAGCAGATAGGGTTGATCATTAGCGGGTTCGAAAGCAAAATTAGCCAAAAGGACAGCCGTTAATTGACTGATACCAAAACCCATATCACTTAAGTATTTATCACCTATCTGAATCTTGGTAAAGCCTAATTCGTTGTCTTTTTGCCAGTTAATGGACTCTTTAAAACCAAATATTTTCTCCCATTTCTTTACGAAACGGTCCACAATTTCGTTTTCTTCATCACGGCTATTTTTTAAATGGAGGAATAATCGATTCAACACCTCTGAGTCGTCATCAAATCGTACGTAACGTTTCGGAATACCTTTCGTTGACGGTAAGTAAACGAGTTGTGACCACTCATTGAATGCTGGACTCAACGAATCAATCTTTAACAAAGTAGAAATCAGACTGGCAAGTTCATACGAATTTTTAAAGTTATTTTTTTCTAACAACTCGAAAATTAATTCGCTATTTTTGGGCCAAATCGTATTATCGACTAAAGCTTCTATTTTTTCTAGGCGTACATCAGACAATTTGATCTTTAGATTTTCTAACAAAGGGAATCTAACAACAGAACCTTTAGTATCAACTGTCTTTAAACCACTAACGTTTCTACCTCTTTTAGAGGTATTACTATTCTTAAAATTTTCGTAATTGACATTTACTATCTCCGAGAGAAGCTTCATATTTAAGTAGCCGTAGCCATTTTCATGACCTGAACCCGGAATTGATACAAACAAATCTTCGGTTTCTGAACGAAGTCTTGTGACTGTACCAGGAAAAAGTTCTCCATTTTTTATTTTATATGATATATCGAAAAATAGAGGATAACTGTTACCAACGGGAATGGGGATACCATTGTAGGGCAAAGTGAAGCTCAATTCTCTTTCACTAATATCGCATGGAATAATACTCTTTTCATTGAGTAAATTATGGCCTTTATTGCCAAAAGTCAATAATTTATTATACCCCATCATCCATCCGTAGTAGTCGACTGGCACAAATCTCTTTGCATAATTATCTTTCAACAAAAGCAGTGCCTTTATCAAAGAACTTTTACCTGAACTATTAGGACCAACTAAGAGAGTAATAGGCGCGAAATCCAGCCAGGTCTTTTCTTTAAATACGCGGAAATTTTCTAAGCCAAAGCCTTCAAGGTATGCCATATAGTATTGCTTGTTGATTGGGTTGACGGTTGTTGAGCCCGGAAATACGGATAACGGGAATCGAGTTCACCACACCGACTCATTAGTAACGGGCAAGATAGGTAAAAGCCGATTAACGTGAGCAAACCAGCCGTTCCCGCGCCCGCGTAACGCCCGTGTAGAGGTAGTTCAGGTTAGACACACCCGTGTGAGACCAAGCGTTGAGCAGTACCGTATCAAACTCGCTGCCCTGCGCTTTGTAGCCCGTTATGCCATAGCCGTGTCGTAACCGCATGGCACCGAGGTAAGGATTCAGGGCACTCTGCTTGTACTTGCTGTCCCGGAAAGCCGCATCGGTACGCATCACTTCGGCATACAGGGCGTTTTCCTGCTCGCGCATCAATTCGGGTCGTTCGGCCCGCACAAACTCCACGCATACCCGGCCCGTCACGTTTTGGGGTTGCCCCTGCTCGTCAGTCACTTCGACTGTGATTTGCTGAAAATGCAATCCACCGAACCGTTCTACGCCGTTTACCAATTCGACAACCGTGCCAAAGTCACCGTTAAAAGCGGTGTAATCGGTACCGACAAAATTCTGGTGAAATACCACCACGTCACCAACTGTCACGGCATCGGTGAGACCCATTTTCTGTCGTACGGCGGTATTGAACTGGGTCAGTGATTTGTGATACGACGCGATATAGATAACCGATTCTAACCGGCGCGGGTTGAAGTTTCGCACGTAGGCGTCAACGGCTCCCTTCAGGCTCCAAAAATGCTCGCTTTCGATGTTCCAGTTACGCCCAAAGCGCATGGCATCGCGCAGAGACGCAGCCGAGCGTAGGATGCGGGATCCTTCAGCTTGCCGCTTTACGTCGGTCAGTTCATGTACGCGCCCGCGCAGACCAAACCGCTCGCTTAGGTAGCGGTCCGACAGCGCGGGCGGAATCTCACCTACCGAATACCCAACCGGTGGCAACTGGTACACGTCGCCAATGAACAGCACTTTACTCTGTTTGTTGCCATTTTTGACGTAGTACAGAAAGTTGTGCAACAGCCCCTGCGTCGCAATAAACTTATCGTCGTCGGTAACGCGGTCAGAAATCATCGATGACTCGTCCACAATGTAGAGCGTTGGCTGGGTGTCTTCGTTCATCTTCAGGGATGTGTTCACGCGCCCGTCTTCGAGCGGTTCGATGAAATAAATTCGGCTGTGCAGCGTGCGGGCATCGCGTCCGGTTTTGCGCCCAATGATGCGGGCCGCCCGCGTAGTTGGTGCCGACAGGAAGCAGGGAATCTGCCGTTCGGTCAGGTAATCGACTACGGCTTTAGCAATCGACGTTTTTCCCGTTCCCGCCGAACCGCGTAGTATAAAGAAATCCTCGGCGGATTCCATAAAGTCTTCAATCTCGAACAGGAACTTGGCCTGTTCGGTAGTGGGCGTGAAGGGAAGCAGGTCAAAAATAGTAGCCGTAGTTGTGTCAGTCATACAGAGTTGGGGTTTATTTCTGATACAAGGTTAGGCGTGTCAACTACGATTTTATTTACTTTGATAAAAATTAGCCGCGTAGCTATGAAAAAAGACGGAGCCATGAGCGACAAACGGCTCAAACGAATTTTCGAGATTCATAAAGTCCTACGAAGGGGTAACCGGGGCTGGTCAGCGGAGGAACTTTGCGAGGTGTGCAAAGAGGTGGACCCAACAGTGGATAAGCGCACGGTGGGCAACGACCTGAAATTTCTACGCGATGTATTGCATGCACCCCTGCCCAAGCGGGCCAATAAACATAGTGGCTATCGATACGATTATACCGCTCACACGAACAGTATTCTTGAGGGTTTAGACAATCCGTACACTAGTAAACTAAACGAAGCCCTTGCCCTGTTGAGACAGTTGGCCGAGTCGAAAGAATTTGTAGGTCTGGGAGATTTACTGGTTCGGCTTGAACAGCGGGTGGCCGTGACTACGGCGGAACAAAACTCATTCATCGCTTTTGACGAAGCCGAACTGGTTGGTCGCGAACACCTCGTTGGGCTATATAGAGCTATTCAAAAGCGGGCTTTCCTACGAGTAACCTATCGGACGTTTCAGGGCGAAGAGCCGATGATAAGGCACGTTATTCCGCTTCTGCTGAAAGAGTACAACAACCGCTGGGTATTGGTCGTCTGGGAAAAGGATCACCCGATGCCCCAAAACCTCCCCCTCGACCGGATCGGGAGTTTTCGAGAAACAGGCGAAGATTTTACTTATCCCAAAACGTTTGATAGCCCAACCTACTTCCAGCACCTACTGGGGACGAGCAAGACTGGTGGCGAGCCGCAGTTAGTCATTTTGCAGTTCACGGCTAAACGGGGAAAATACGTAGCGACAAAGAAGATTCACCCCAGGCAGGAAATAGACTGGCTACCCAACGGGAAATTGGAAGTTCGGCTTCTGGTCGAACTAAATCAGGAGCTGGAAGCCCGCCTACTGGAGTTTGGTCGGGACGTAACGGTAATGGCTCCGCCGGATTTGAGAAATCGGATAAAGGAGAACTTACGGGATGCGTTGAGCCACTATTGATTGCCTTTTGTACGCCAAAATTCGCGGCTCCATACGCGTCTGAATGGCCATTGGCGGGTTTGTAGAGATGCTGGTAGATAGGCGTGTGCCTGTTTCGGCGTTTGCAGGTAATAGGCGTCGTCGTCGGTTAAGACGAGAGACTGGTATGCATTGTCGGCTTTTACGGTCAGGTCGGCAAAGGGTAATTCGGGTTGCCAGTTGGGGTGTTTTCTGGCTAACTGATTTTTTAGCAAAAGACCGACCGGCGAGTTACTAACAACAGTGGGTGCGGGGCTGAATTTGCCTTCCGATACATTGAAGGCGTATTGCAGGTACGCCTTCAGCAAACGCGGCCCTTCATTGGCGACATCATCAACCCGCAACTGGTCGGGCCAGATACTTGTGACGATATAGACACGCTCTCTGGCCCGCGTTACGGCTACGTTCAGGCGGTTTTCGCCCCCCTGTTGGTTCAGGCTTCCGAATTGCATGCCCAGTTTTCCGCGTTCATCGGGTGCGTAGCCTACCGAAAATATAATTACGTCGCGCTCATCGCCCTGCACGTTCTCAATGTTTTTGACCAGCAAGGCAGGGCGATTTTCCGACTGTTCATACGCATCCCGTTCCTCCAGTTTATCGAGAATCAACTGTTGCTGCGGCTGGTTGAACGTAACGATACCAATAGAACGACCCGGCAGTTCGATGGCAATCTGATCGAGAAGCTGTAACACCACATCGGCTTCAACAGGATTCATGTTTTGCTGCCAGACACCGGCAGTTTTCACATACCGGATGGCCGGACTGTATTGATTAGCATCCGCGAAAAACGGCAGTAGCTGGAGTCGATTCTGATAGAAATACTGATTTGAGAACGTGATCAGATCGAGCGAGCGGCTGCGGTAGTGTTCGGTCAGCGATACCTGTGGCAGAGACTGAGCTGCCAGTTCAAGCAACGACTCGGCTTCGAGTTCGGCGGGAATATCCTCGTCCGGTTCGGCTTCATCCAGGCGGGTTCGGTAGAGATCGCTGGGGCGTAGTTGCTGGGTATCGCCCGTAACCACAACCTGCCTGGCCCGCGCCATAGCCGGAATACCCTGCTCGGCAAAGCACTGCGACGCTTCATCGAAAATCACCAGATCGAACAAATCCTCTCGCAGGGGAAACACCGCCGATACTGTTTCGGGTGATGCCAGCCAGCACGGAACGAGTTTAAACACGTCGTCGGCAAACGCGCTCATCAGCTTCCGCATGGGCCAGATACTCCGTTTCTTTATTGTCTGATGCAACAGATCGCGATAGGTCACGATGTTATTCAGCCGGTTGACCGTTAGATTCCGGTAGGTCTGTTCACGCAATTTTATTAGCAGAATTTCGCGGCTGAGGCTCTGTTTTTGCTGGATGCTGTGCTGCAACTGCTGTTCTGTCTGCGCCATACGTAGCGACGATACCATGCGTAACGACGGGTGTTGCTGCTCAATGTGGTTCAGCCAGGCCAGATACAGGGAATTTCGGAGGGTATCGGCCCACGCGTTGATAGGGGTTATTTCTAACCGGCTTGTAATCAGCAGTTCTGTTTCCGAAAACCCGGCTTTCAGGCGGTCGGCGTCGAGGAGCAGATCAAAATCGCGCCGGAGCGACCGCCGTAGTGCTTCTGGTACGGTAGTGTCGTTCCAAATCTGTTGGGTTTGCCCGTTGGTCAGGTATCGCTCACTATCGGCCCGCTGCCGTGCCGTCTGCGACAACGTCAGGAGTTCATCAACCGCATTACAGAACTGTTCGGTATGCTGCCAGCAGGAAGCGGGTAGCCTGTTCGGCAAGGTCAGCTCAGCCAATTGATTAACCAGATTCCGCGCCTGCCAAACAAGCCGCAAACTATCAGGCGTACCGGGTAATGACAAATCCGACAATAGCGGCTCTGCATCGAGCCGAAACCCTTCGAGCCGGATACGTTTATCAACCTTCCGGGCCAGCGTTTGCAGATCAGCAGTGGTCATCGACAGGCTGTTTGCCTGCGACAACGTCAGGAGTTCGTCTTTACCGGCATTCGTCAGCAGCCACCAGTTCCACCGCACCCAGGACGGACGGGCGTCGAGAGCATCGGTCAGCAGTTCGCGAAACGACCGTAACTCAGCCGTTGGCAGCGATGATTCAGGGCCGGGCAGGGCAAGCGTTTCCTCCCAGGCGTCGGCCAGTTCGGTCAGGCGGGTTTCGGGCTGGGTCAGCGCGGCATGGGTCGGCGTGTTACGTAGCAACAGCACCAGTGGCCACAGTTGGGGCAAGTCGGGTCGGGTTAGTATGGCGGTTAGTTCGGTGGTTTGCTCCTGCCAGCTTTGCAGGTCGGGAAGTGGGCAGGCATGACCCAGCCGGTCGATCAGTAGCTGGTTGGCCCTGTCGCGTAGTTGCGCCCACTGCACAATGGTCTGGTCGATTCGTGCCTGATCGGCATTTGTAAAATCGGCAAATGATACCCGCTCCTCCCACGCATGGGTCAGGCCCAACCGACTCCGGTAAGCCGCCAGACTACTTAGCCGCCAGATGAAGTTATCCACATTTTCACCGTGAAACTGTGGATAAACATCATCGACCGGAATCGTCGGCGCGTCAGGATTGCTGCTCAGGTACAGTTCTTTCGCCGACAGGCCAAACACTGTGGTATCGAACAGGGCGTCTTTAAACGTCTGGAGTTCAGCTACGGCATCGTCAATCTGACGGCATTCCCGGTCAAAATCGCGTTCCAGCAAGACGGTGTTCAGGCCATTATTTTGTTGCCGGTACGCGTCGATCTGGTCAATCTGCGCGGCAATCTGGGCAAACAAGGCCCGCCGGTCGTCCTGAAAGTCGTGAACCAGCGCCAGAAACGAATCCATACCCACCTGACGTAATCGTTCCTGCACAACATCGAGCGCAGCCCGTTTCTGACACACCAGCAGCACCCGCTTTCCGGCAGCGGCAGCATCGGCCATGAGGTTGGCAATCAACTGCGACTTTCCGGTTCCCGGCGGTCCCTGCACCACCAAAGACTGCCCCGCCCTGACCGCCCGCAAAGCCGCTTCCTGCGACGCATCGAGCGGTAAAGGGGTATGAATATTTCTTTCTGGCAGAAAGGAGGAGAGGGAGAAAAAGGGCGAGGGGGAAACCACATTATTCCCTTCTTCCCTCTCCTCCCCTTCCTCCCTCTCTATCAGCGCGTCGTAATCGGGTACGAGGTACGAACCCGCCTGCGGAAAAATGCCCAGTACGGCTTCGGAGTAGAGTTTCAATTCGCCGGTACGTTCGCATTGCGCCAGACTTTTGCCGCTCTGTTTATCGAAATTCTGAAGCTGATCGGTAAATAAATCAGTATTGAAATTAATTTCGAGCGGGCCATCGCGGAGCCATTCGTACAACTGCGTTCGGAACACGAGCGGATCGCGGTCGAAGTCGGAAATCTCTTTCTCCAGAATCTCGTTGGGCAGTTTTACCTGATTGAACTGACCGTAGGCGAGCAAAAATGTTGGGTTCAGAAAAGCCGTTTCATCGCCCCGGCGGGTCAGCGTCCAGTATTTGCCGCGCTGCTCAATGCGAACCGGAAAGAACAGCAGTGGCCCATGCACCACAGTCCCGTCAATAAATTTACCCCGCACAAATGGCCAGCCCACGTACAAGTCCTCGGTACCGCGTTCTTCCTCGATAAACCGCACCGTACGATCAATACGCCGGATTTTACGACTCACCTCGTTACTACGCTCAAGCCGGGCATCCAGCACGTCGCAAACGGGAATCGAGACTTTGCGGCTAATCAAATCCGCAATCAAGCCGAATGACGGTTTATTGAGCAGAAAATCGGCTTCGTGCAGGTCCAGAAACTGACTGACGGGCAGACTTACCAGCACCAGCGAGCGGTTGCGGCTGCTCAGGTTGGTCAGCCGTCGGCGAAACTGACGGAGGATGTCAATAGAAAGCATACATCAGCCTCGGTTAAACGAATCGAGACTCCCCCGGACAAACGTCAGCATAGCATACAATGCTTCCGTCGGCACAGCACTGATTTGGCTTTCGATCACGTTGCTTTCCGTCCCATTGTGGAAGTGCTTCGGAAAAGTTGACACGTACTGCCAGCGGACATGTGGAGCGTTATCGTGCCGGTAAATTGTACCATCAATATGTTGCCGCTCCCAATGGTAGCTGTATTTGGATGGATTTCGGGGAGAAAACCAAACATCCAGAAAACTGCTATCAATCAAAAAAATGCGCATCTCTGCTATATCGACCAGAGCAACTTCACTGATAATGTCGGCAAAATGAGTCAGTACAAATTGTTTGAGAGCGGGAAGATCCTTCATCAATCAGTTGGCGACAGTCTGCATGTCAATCAACTCAGCTAATTTGAACGATAGCGTATCAAACTGCTGATAGTCGCGCCAGGTGCTGGCCTCCTCGATAGTTCCCTGTCTGTATAAATCCTCAAATTGCTCGACAGTATCGACTTTGTATTTTGCTTTCAGCAGGTTCAGTTCAGCCTGAAGTTCGCGCTGCTGGCTTTCGAGATAATGTCGGACTCCCTGCCGCACCAATTCATGCTGGGGCATACCAAGCCGTTGAGCAATAACGTCGATTTGCGGAACCACTTTTGTCATGATATTGGGCTGATAAACTTTAGTAAAGATATAAGAATCGTTACAAGTATGGTTCAGACCGTTTCTTTCTTCTCCGGGATGAGCCATGACGCCAGCACGCTGATGAGCAGAATACCAACGATGATGTAAAGCGAGTAAACAGGTTTGAAGCCGAAGCCTTCGAGCCAGTGTTCGGTCAGCATTTTCAGTCCGATAAACGTCAGCAGAACGGCCAGACCAACTTTCAGGAACCGGAACTGATCCATAATGCTCGACAGGAAGAAGAACATTGACCGCAGCCCCATGATGGCAAACACGTTCGAGAAAAAGACGATGTACGGGTCCTTCGTGATCGAGAAAATGGCCGGGATCGAGTCAACGGCAAAGATCAGATCGGTGAACGCCACCACAATGACAATGATGAACAGGGGCGTTACGAACAGTTTCCGGTCTGACTTTCGGCGGATAAAGAAATTATCAGTTACGTTACGTTTATACACGTTCAGGTACTTGCTCGTAAACCGCACAACCGGGTGTTTGCTGGGTTCAATTTCTTCGTCCTCGCCCTTCTGAAAAAATAACTGCGCTCCGGTATAGACCAGAAACGCGCCGAAAATATAGATAATCCAATCGAACCGTTCGAGCAGGGCCGCTCCCAGAAATATGAAGACAAACCGCAGCACAATGGCCCCCAGAATACCCCAGACCAGAATTTTCTTATAGTACCGCTCAGCCACGCCAAACGATTTGAAAATCAGGATGAAGACAAAGATGTTGTCTGCCGAAAGCGAATACTCGACCAGATAGCCCGTGATGTATTCGAGAGCCATATTCTTCTGAAACGCGGCCAGACTGGCGGCAAAATCGCCGGATATTAGCTGGACATTGTCGGCGTACTGATTTCGGACTTCTTCCAGCCGGGCCATGTCCGTAATGCCATGCACCAGATACCCATAGTTTCTAAGCAGAAAATAAAAGCCAATGGATAAAGCTACCCAGACAGCACTCCAGGCCGCGGCTTCTTTGAAATGGACGATATGGCTCTTCTTGCGCGAGAACACGCCGAGGTCCAGCGACATAACGAGGAGTACGAAGCCGGCAAACGCGGCAAAAAAGATAATTTCGCTGGTAATCATAGTTCATAGACACAGGCCATTTTAACAACGACCCGGTCCTGTATATTGGTTTTTGAGACAAAACTAAGAGCAATCTGCCTAAACCTGCGGCACAACCGGACAGATTCGGCACAATATTGGCATAGTGCCGTATAGACCTTAGTTTTGACCCATGTTTAACAATAAAAAAGTGGTGGTAGTCATGCCTGCCTACCGGGCCGCCCTCACCCTTGAACGTACTTACCGAGAAATTCCGTTCGATTTGGTCGATGACGTAATTCTGGTTGACGATGCCAGCCCCGACAATACCGCTGAAGTGGCCCGAAAACTCGGCATTCAACACGTCATCCGGCACGACCTCAATAAAGGCTACGGTGGTAATCAGAAAACCTGTTACGCCAAAGCTCTCTCGCTCAATGCCGACATCGTGATTATGCTCCATCCCGATTATCAGTACACCCCCCTACTACTACCCGCCATGATTACGATCATTGGCAACGGGCTGTATCCTGTCGTATTTGGTTCGCGGATTCTGGGGAAAGGCGCGTTGAAAGGCGGCATGCCGATGTACAAATACATTGCAAACCGATTCCTGACCTTCACCCAGAACCTGCTGATGAATCAGAAACTGTCGGAGTATCACACCGGCTACCGGGCGTTTTCGGGCGAGGTACTGCGGAGCCTCGACTTCACCCACAACTCCGACGATTTCATTTTCGACAACGAAATGATTGCCCAGATTTTTTACAAAGGCTACGAAATTGGCGAAGTGACCTGCCCCACCAAATACTTCGACGAAGCATCGTCCATTAACTTTCAGCGTTCGTCTATCTACGGACTCGGCGTGTTGCGGACGTCGGTCTATTACCTCTTTACGAAGCTTGGGCTAATGCGCTGGAACGTGCTGTCGTAGCGTAATCGGGTTCGGCAGTAACGGCTTCCAGCACCATTGCTTCGAGAGTCAAGCCGGGTCCAAATGCGCAGCTCAGGATATTGGCCGGGCGATTATTTTGCTGCTCACTTTCGGTCAGATCGGGATTTTTGCGGGCGTTCCACACTTCTTTCAGCACGAACAACACCGTTGCCGACGACATATTGCCATTTTGCCGAAGTACCTCGTAAGCGTAGCGATTGTCGAACGGCGTAATGCCCAGCTGTCCTTCAATCACCTCCAGAATCCGGCGTCCACCGGGGTGCAGCGCGTAGTGGCCAATGTCGTCCAGTGTCAGTCCGCATTGGTCCAGTAGCCGTTCCATCAACGCGCCGATTCCCTGCTGAATAAACGTGGGTACCTCAGCCGTCAGCGTCATCTCAAACCCAAAATCGCTTACGTGCCAGGCCATTGCGTGTTTGCCTTCGGGCAGCAGATCGCAGTAGAACGACCGCAGCCGAAACGCCTGTTCGGGCCGGGGTTTTCCCTGTACCAGCACAGCCGCCGAACCGTCGGCAAAGAGCGCGTTGGAGAGCAGGTGATCCGTTTCTGTTTTCTTCTGGAAGTGAATCGTACAGAGTTCAATGCACACTACCAGCACGTTGGCGTCAGGAGTGGACCGCACAATGGCATCAGCAGCCTTCAAGCCATTGAAGGCGCCGTAGCAGCCCATGAAGTTAATGGCCAGCCGCTGCGTGGTACCGGGCAGCCCAAGGGCCTCGATAATCTCGATATCCGGCCCCGGCGCGTACAAACCCGTGCAACTTACCGTAATTACATGCGTAATGCTCTGTGGATCAAAATCCGGGTAGCTGACGAAACAGTCCTGAATAGCCTGCAACGCCAGTGGTACGGCTTCCTGCCGATAAACGCCCATCCGCTGACTCACCGTTGGGAAGGGTTCCATACCCGGTGAGTTGGTATAAAACGTAAACTCCTCTTTTGGCCGCACATAATCGGCCAGCACCGAATGCCGCCGGTCAATGCGGGTATGCCGGTACAGAGCCATAAGCCGCCGGGTATCCCGCTCGTCGAGTTGCAACACATCGGCCATGAATTCGGCGGCATGTTGCTGAGTCGAAGAATGGGCAGGTACGGCCGTGCCAATACTGTTTATGTAGCCGCTGGTAAGGTTTTGCATAGAATGGGATTGCCAGAATTGAATGAAGGTACGTAGTGGGTAACGACTACCTCCTATAACTTTTCGTTCGTCCGAAAGTTCGTTACCCGCCCGCTCATACGAGCAGTCTGCATTACTTATCAGGCCATTTTTCGTAAATTCTACTTACGCCTTCTGCGGACAGCTACTATATCCCGATGGGTACCGGGATAATTTTTGAGCGATATGCACAATCGTAACTCGTTCGTTATCAGTTTTTGGCGACTCATAGCACAGCGAATAACAAAAAAATTCACGCCCTACACTTGACAAACGCCATAAATACCTTAATTTTGCATCCACAATTCGCCAACAGAAGTAAATTGTTCATTGCGAAAGTAGCTCAGCTGGTAGAGCGCGACCTTGCCAAGGTCGAGGTCGCGGGTTCGAACCCCGTCTTTCGCTCCACAAAAAAGCACCGACCGACGGTGCTTTTTTTGTAAATGCCGGGATGGTGGAATTGGTAGACACGCCGGACTTAAAATCCTGTGGGCCACAAGCCCGTGCGGGTTCGACTCCCGCTCCTGGTACAAGACCCTCTAAACAGGGCAAACAACAGAGTAACAAACCCGCTGATTTTCAGCGGGTTTTGTTTTTTTAGCCCTTTCTGTTCTCTGTTGATATACTGTTGTTTTGCGGTTCTTTGTTACCCATTTGTTACTCGTTTTCAGGACTTATCTGTATGTTTACTAAGGGAATACAAGAGCTAAACGAACGCAAAAAAAGGTATAGCAATCAAACTCAGGAAAAAACCATTAGCCAGCGGTAAACTCAGTCTGTACTTAGACGCATGGGACGGTGAACAGCGTCAGTACGAGTTTCTCAAACTTTACCTGTATCC
>JBBRUB010000007.1:0-18689 GCA_038248175.1 Cytophagales bacterium
CATTCCACGGTTTGTTTCGATCTGGATTAATCGAATACAAGGGTATTTTAGGCATCAAAAGAAGGCTTATTTAAGGTTAGCTAACTTTTCTGACCTCAAACATAAGCTAACAAACTGAGCTAACCTCAAAACGTCACATTTTTAATGTTAGGCAATCCGGGTGGCCTTAATGCTGCCAGCGAATCCGGTTGTCTTCCAAAGGAACAGCGATGCCTTCGTAGCTGGGCACGATGCATACGCAGCTACGACCCACCGCCGTAGAGTTCGGTCGTAATGCCACAACGGGCACGTCAAGATCACTCGCCGATTTTAGCTGATCGCCCGCCACGTTGCCCAGACCACCCACGTAAATCGGCAATGCTTCGCTGAGCATATACTCCGTGCTGAAATACGCCACGCAGGTCGGGGGTGCATCAGGGTGGGTTTCTCGTTGTTCATACGCACGCTCTATACGATATTGCCCCCGAAAGGAGGCACGATTTCGACTTACACTGTCCATTTCCAGTTGCGAATCTCCGGCATATCCTGCCCGTTCGTGGTGATGTAGTGCTTGTGTTCGATGAGTTTATCTTTCAGCATCTGCTTCAGATACGCGCCCCGATTACCGAGCCTGGGTACCCGGTCAATGACATCCATCACGAGGTGAAAGCGATCCAGATCGTTGAGTACCGTCATGTCGAAGGCGGTGGTAATGGTACCCTCTTCCCTGTAGCCCCGCACGTGGATATTCACATTGTTGGCTCGGTTATAGGTAAGCCGATGAATGAGCCAGGGGTAGCCGTGAAACGCAAAAATCACCGGCTTGTCTTTGGTAAACAGCGAATCGTAATCGGCGTCGTTCAGGCCATGGGGGTGTTCGGTATGGTGCTCCAGCTTCAGCAAATCGACTACATTGACAACCCGGATTTTCAGATCGGGCAGGTATTCCCGCAAAATGGATACGGCCGCCAGCGTTTCCAGCGTCGGCACATCGCCACAACAGGCCATGACCGCATCCGGCTCCGTGCCTTCGTCGTTACTCGCCCAGGGCCAGATTCCGATTCCTTTGGTACAATGCAGCAGGGCGGCTTCCATACTCAGCCATTGCGGAGCCGGGTGTTTGCCTGCCACAATCACGTTGACATAGTTGCGGGAACGCAGGCAATGATCCATTACCGACAGCAGACAGTTGGCATCGGGCGGCAGATACACCCGCACAATACTGGCTTTTTTGTTGATGACGTGATCCATAAAGCCGGGGTCCTGGTGCGTGAACCCGTTGTGGTCCTGTCGCCATACGGTAGATGTCAGCAGGTAATTCAGCGAGGCAATGTCGGCACGCCAGGGCAGTTCGGCACACGTTTTCAGCCACTTAGCGTGCTGATTGAACATCGAGTCAATAATATGGATGAAGGCTTCATAGCTGTTGAACAGGCCGTGCCGACCCGTGAGCAGGTAGCCTTCCAGCCAGCCTTCGCACTGGTGTTCGCTGAGCATTTCCATCACACTGCCCGACGGCGCCAGAAACTGGTCATTCACCTCCGTCTCGGTGTCCCACTGCCGGTTGGTGGCTTCAAAAACAGCATCCAGTTTATTGGAGAGCGTTTCGTCGGGGCCGAATATCCGGAAATTGCGCGGGACCTGATTCATCCGAATTACATCGCGCAGGAATTCGCCGACGGTATGCGTATCGCTGGCCTGGGCCCCACCGGGGGCCGGTACAGCGACGGCGTAATCACAAAAGTTGGGCAGGTGCAATCCTTTCAGCAGCAGCCCGCCGTTGGCCTGCGGATTGGCCCCCATGCGCCGGGTGCCGGTGGGTGCCAGCGCGGCCAGTTCGGGCCTAAGACGCCCCTGTTCATCGAAAAGCTCGTCGGGTTTGTAGCTCCGAAGCCAGCTTTCCAACTGGGTTAGGTGCGCCGGTGGCGTCGTTGCCGATACGGCCAGTGGTACCTGATGGGCCCGGAACGTACCTTCGTTGGGCAGACCGTCCACCTCTTTGGGACCCGTCCAGCCCTTCGGCGATTTCAGGACAATCATTGGCCAGCGCGGGCGCGTCGTATCGCCCAATGGTTTGCGAGCCTGCTGCTGAATCAGCTTGATTTGCGTGATGGTCTCGTCCAGAGCCGCAGCCATGAGTTGGTGCATGACTTCCGGCTCGTCGCCTTCCACAAAATAGGGCGTCCAGCCGTAGCCGCGCAGTAACTGGTCCAACTCCTCATGACTGATGCGGGCCAGCACCGTGGGGTTAGAAATTTTATAGCCATTCAGGTGAAGAATAGGCAGCACAACGCCGTCGGTCTGTGGATTCAGGAATTTGTTGGAGTGCCAGGCCGTGGCCAGCGGGCCGGTTTCCGCTTCGCCATCCCCGATTACACACCCCACGATCAGTTCTGGATTGTCGAAAACGGCCCCGAAAGCATGGCTCAGCGAGTAGCCCAACTCGCCCCCTTCGTGAATCGAGCCGGGTATTTGGGGCGAAGCGTGGCTGGAAATACCGCCAGGAAAGGAAAATTGAGTGAACAGCTTTTTCAGCCCAGCCTCGTCGGCACTGATGTTTGGGTAAACTTCGCTGTACGTGCCTTCCAGGTAGGTGTTGGCTACCACCGCCGGGCCGCCGTGACCCGGACCGGAGATGTAGATCATGTTGAGGTCAAATTTTTTGATGATCCGGTTGAGGTGCGCATAGATGAAATTCTGGCCCGGTGTGGTACCCCAGTGGCCCAGCAGCAGTTGCTTGATGTGTTCCAGCTTTAGTGGTTCGCGCAGCAACGGATTATCGTGCAGGTACATCTGGCCGACAGAGAGGTAGTTAGCGGCCCGCCAGTAGGCGTTGATGCGTTGACAGTCTCCGGGCGATAACGGGCTGTCTGTCAGGACTTCCGTTTTCGGGGATAATGTGTCTATTGCTTCCATGGTCGTTCGATGTTTTTGGTTAGCTGCTGCCTTCGGCATTCGTATCTATCAGTCGGCAGACCGTTTGGGCAATCATTTTGTCTTCATCGGTCGGAATGACGCGCACCGTAACCCGGCTCGCATCGGTCGAAATGACGGTCGCGTTGGCTGCATTTCGTTCGTTATCCAGGGCGATGCCCAGAAAGGCCAGTCCATCGCAAATACGCGCCCTGACTTCGGGGGCGTGTTCGCCGATGCCGCCCGAAAAAACGAGCGTTTCCAGCCCGCCCAGCACGGCAGCATAAGCACCGACGTACTTTTTGATCTGGTAGCAGAAGAGGGCAACGGCCTCAGCTGCCCGGACATCATCGGCCTGTTTGTCGAGCAAATCCTGCATGTACGAACTGGTTTCCGAGATGCCGAGCAGGCCCGATTCTTTGTTGATCAGGTGGTTAAATTGCGTGGGCGTCAACGTCTCTGATTGCATCAGGTACCAGGCCACACCCGGGTCGAGGTCGCCCGTTCGGGTACTCATCAACACCCCGCCGGTGGGCGTAAACCCCATGCTGGTATCTATGCTTTGGCCGTTTCGGACAGCCGCCAGACTCGCTCCGCTGCCGAGGTGCGCCAGAATTACGCGGCCTTGAGCCACTTCGTTGCCCGCCAGTCGGGCGAGCTCCTCCATCAAGTAGGCGTATGACAGGCCATGAAACCCGTACCGCCGGATGCCTTTTGCGTCAAACCGCCGGGGAATGGGCAGGAGCTGGGCTACGCGCGGCAGGGTGCGGTGAAAAGCCGTATCGAAACAGGCAATCTGAAGCAGATTTGGGTGCCGCTTCTGAATGGCTTCGATCAGCTCGATTTCGGCGGGCAGGTGATCGGGATCATACGCACGAATCCGGCGAAGTTCGGCGATTAGTTCGGGCGTAATCTGCTCGGGTTCAGTATGTTCCATGCCGTGGACAACCCGATGGCCCACGGCGTTGACACGTTTAAAAACCGGTTGTTTTTCGAGCCAGTCCATCAGCGAATTCACCGCCGACGTAAAATCACGTGCATTTACCGGTGTGGCGTCTGGCTCCCGGGTTATTGGGTCGGTAAACGTCAGTTTGGTATTCGGCTGGCCAATCCGGTCAATGTGGCCCGAGAGTTTCCGCGTCAGCGACTTCCCTCGGCCATAGATTGCAAACTTGATGCTCGATGAGCCGCCGTTGATCGTTAGTATGGATTGGTTTCGTTGGGTCATGGCAACGTGGTCTTGCTGTCTGGTACTAAACCAAATGGGGCCAGTTTTGTGCAGGTAAATTCATAATCGACATGGCAGATACCTTGCCCCCCCCCAGCCATTGGTCAGTAGCACACCACCGATATCCAAAAAGAGGGTTGTGATTGATTGTTCTAATTCTGGCTGCTGGTTTGTTTTCATGATTCGCCCGCTCTCTCTGATCGTGGCTTTTCAAAAAAAGACGTTACAGAATCAGAGAATCTCGTTTACAAAAAACGGTAGCCAATGACAGGCAGCCAATGACAAACATCAGGTCTGAATGTGATGGTTTACCAGAAGAGGGGTTGATTTGACCAGTAATTCAACTCGTCTGCCGATAAGGCAAAACCCGGTAACTGTCATACTTATCTGTGATCGCTATCATAGGGCCGCCTGAACAAAGGGTTTACTTTTGAGTCATTACCTGTATAGAATCATTAAACTGACTCACGTATGACCATTGCTTTCTTTAGCTGCCAGCCTTACGAACAACCATTTCTGGAAGCCGCCAACAGCAATCACCGGCATCATCTCACGTTTCTGCCCCAGACGCTTACGCCAGAAACCGTTCCGCTGGCGGCTGGTTGTCAGGCAGTGTGCGTTTTTGTGAACGATCACCTCACGCGCCCCACCTTACAGGCACTTGCCGACCAGGGGATTCGGATGGTGGCACTACGGTGCACGGGCTATAATCAGGTTGATCTGTCAGCGGCCCGGGAGTTGGGCATTCGTATTTTGCGCGTACCCACGTACTCGCCCCATTCCGTTGCTGAACACGCAGTGGCGTTGTTGATGACGCTAAACCGGAAGACCCACCTATCTTACCAGCGAACCAGCGAGAATAACTTTACGCTCGACGGCCTGATGGGCTTTGATCTTTACGGCAAGCGGATTGGCGTAATAGGTACCGGAAAAATTGGTCAGGCCTTTGCACGCATCATGCTCGGGTTTGGTTGCCGGGTGCTGGCCTACGACAAGGCAAAATCGGCGGTTTTGCAGCAGCTTGGCGTGGAGTATCTGCCGCTGAATGAGTTACTGTCCGAAGCGGATATCATCTCCCTACACTGTCCGCTTACACCCGAAACGCACCACTTGATAGATGCTGCCGCGCTGGCCCGGATGAAACCCGGCGCGTATCTGATCAACACCAGTCGCGGTGGTTTGCTGGATACACCCACCATTTTAACGGCGTTGGAGAGCGGCCATTTGGGGGCGTTGGGTATAGACGTATATGAACTGGAAGACGAGTTCTTTTTCAGTGACTGGTCTGACAAACCAATGCCTGATACCGACCTGAATACCTTAACGCACTCTCCAAATGTACTGGTTACGTCGCATCAGGGCTTTTTCACCCGCGAAGCCATGGAGCAGATTGCCCACACAACGCTCAACAACCTGACCTACCTGGAGCAGGAACGTTTGCCTGCCGATGCCGTAGTGGTGGGGTGACAATGGAACAGGCTTGGCTTGGGATGCTAACGTACAGATGATGGGGCTTCTGCCGCTGGTTGGTCACGACTTGTACGCCGAAGGGAAAGGCAGAATGCCCATTAAAACGTGTACCGCACAGTGGTGCCGTATGTTCTGGGATCGCCTGCAATACCGGCATAATGTCCTGCACTTCCGGGAGCTGCCAGCAACTGCTCGTAATAGTTTCTGTTGAACAGGTTTCTACTCCAGATAAGAATCGAAATACCGTTGGAAGCCCTAAAACCAAGCCGGCCGTTTACAAGGGAGTAGCCATCGATATTCAAATACTGAGACGGCGATGGACTCGACGAAAATGACGAGCGATAGAAGCCATCTATCCCAACAACGTAATTTCCTTTTAAACCGATGAGCTGTCCAGCGGTAGTTGCCTCACCACCTACCGAACCTGACCATTTGGAAATACCGGGCAACACCCCACCCGAAATATCTTTGAAGGCCTGTTCTCCACCCGTTTCTTCGAGCGGCACCGGCGCACTCCTGAATAACACATACTTACCATCCGTATAGGCAACGGCTGCGTTCAGGGTTAACCAATTGGCTATACGTACATTTCCGTCTATCTCAACACCCATAACACGCACTTTTTCCGCATTGGCCAGATAGCCCCTGTTCACACCTGGCTCCGGCGTTTGAACCTGCGTCTGGAAGTCTTTGATTTCTGTGTTGTAAACAACCAGATTCAGAGTAGCGTTAGGCGATGGTTTTGTTTTCAAGCCAAATTCGATGTGGTTTACCGACTCAGGTTTTATCCTGGCCAGGTCCAGTAATACCTGCCCATTGGCCGTTGGTAATCCGCCAATGTTAATCCCAACGGGCTTGTAGCTTATAGCATAGGTTGCAAAGGCATTGACTGCACGCCCAGCTCTGTATTGCAGGGTAAGCTGTCCAGATAAATTACCTTCTGATACCTCTGTATCGAATGCCTGATTCGTATAAACCGCGTTCTTTAAGGCCAGTAAAGCAGGATTGGTCGTTTGCAGACCTCCGTAGGTTTCGCGTTTATAGTTGGCTGCCTTCTTATCGTAATTATACCGTAAACCTGGTAAAACGTGGATTTTATCGGTTATAGCCCAGTCAAGTTGTCCGAAAGCAGCTAAACCTGTACTGTGAATTCTATTGGTTGTGCGGATACCGAAGTTATCGAACAGACCGGGAGTTCTCCAAAGGATACTGGTCGAGTTTTGGGCAAAACGCCACTGGGCAGAACCGGTCTCTTCTGTCTGTACGGGTTCAGATTTTAAATCCTGCCACAGTCCGAACAAGCCAATAACACCACTCAATCGGGATGAAATTTTACCGGAGTATCGTAATTCCTGCGACCACTGCTCATGAACCGAGTTGCCTGCTGAAATCGTAAAGACGGGTAAACCGATATAATCGCGGTCATTCAGCGGGATCCATTTCCAGTAACGCCAGGCTGTCGTAGAGGTTAGCATACCGTTTCCTATTTTAATATCCGCATTCAGCGATATCCCGCCAAGGCTGTTATCTGCTTTTGAGGGCGTATCCAGGTCAACGATCCGGTCAAAAGCACTTGAATAAGGGAGTTTGTAATTTAAATCGGCAATGATGGCATTGAATTGACGATAGGCTGCCCGTTTGGTGGGCACAACACCGGCTACCGGATACCCATACCCATTCGGTTTTTGCTCAGATACATCGCCAATTAACGTAATCCTGATATTATCGGTGGGGGTGTACAGGAATTGCGCCCGCACGCCACTATTGTTAAGATCGTTGATTGGGAGCTGGGTATGTACGTTGTATAAGGTTCCGTTCCGTTGGGTACCCGTAAACGATACTCTCGCAGCAAGCTTTTTACTCAGTGGCCCCGTGAGCGACGCTTTGGCCTGGATGTAGCCGTAATTGCCATAACTCAGCTCAAAACTTCCACCGGGGGTAAAACCGGCAGGGCGCGTTGTTATGTTAAAGGCCCCCGCCGTTGTGTTTTTACCATATAACGTCCCCTGAGGGCCTCTTAACACTTCTACCTGTTCAATGTCGATAAAGTCGAGCGCTACAGCTGCCGGACGAGCGTAGTAAACGCCATCTACATAAAATCCGACCCCCGGATCAATACCATCGTTTGTTAACCCATACGTAGAGCCTAAGCCACGAATATTAAGCGTTGTATTTCGGGCATTGGAAGCATATAACTGAACGGAAGGCACCAGTTCTTTTAACCGGTTCACGTTGAAAGCGCCGGCATCTTCAGCACGGTTACCACTTATAACGGAGATTGGAATGGGAACGTCCTGTGGAGACTCCTGACGGCGCCGGGAGGTGATGACGACATCGGATAGCTGACTCGATCCCTCATTGAGTTTGATTTCTATGTTATCCGTGTTTACGACAACTTCTTTTGTCTGATAACCTAAAAATGATGCAACAACAACAAAGGGGAGTTTTTGACCAGTGAGTAGCTTGAATTCTCCGTCAGTATTGGTCGGGCTGCCATTGGTTGTTCCTTTAATGACCACTGTTGCGCCAATCAACAGCTCATTCGTACGGGCATCAACAACTTTTCCTGATACGCTGGAATTGATTACAGGGGCACTTTGAGCGGATGAAAATAAGGGGCTAAGTAGTCCTACTGCTAAAAAAGAGGCTGTTAAAATTCGTTTCATTTTTTGATTGTGTTCGGTAGTAATCGTGCGTAATGCGGTTTCGTCTTGCGGTTTTTCAATTCTCCCTATTCTCCCGGTTGTAGATAGACTATTAGTACTTATAGCCTATTGGTTTAATAGGTTTTACAAAACAGCAGTATCCACCCAACACTTCCAAACAAAAAATAAAGAATTCAGAAAGCTAGTTGATCTATCCCAGCTAAAGTCTATTTCATCTATTAATAAGATAAATTAGAAGAAATTGGAAAGAGAGGGGATAAAAGTTACCTGTGGTAACCGAGCCTGTTTTTCATCATCTCCCGTGCGGGCAGAATGAGTTCGGAGTTACCCCCGTAGCATCAAACGATGGCCAATAGCGGAATATCCGTTGACCGGGCCATGCGCTGCGTTTCGCCATCCACAAAAATCTGCCGGAACCAGTTATGAGACTAAGGTTCTGAAATTCACGGCAGTCAGCTAATCATGCCGCTGCCGGATGATTAACTTCTGAATCTCAACCGCCCAGAAGACAATGCTCGACACGGCTACCGTAATGCCCAGCTCGGACCACGTCAGCGGTTGGGTGTTGAACAGTTCGTTGAAGAAAGGCGTGTAAATAATCATCAGTTGAAGCGCGACAGTTATTGTAATTGCGCCAAGCATAGGTTTATTCGCCAGCAGACCCATGCTGAATACCGACGACCGGCGGGACCGAATGGCGATGGCATTACCCAACTGACTAAAGCAAAGAACCGTAAATGTCATCGTTTGCCAGTGGGGGATGTTGCGCTGGATTGCCCAGGCCTCTATACCAATCGTGATGGCCCCAATCAGCAACCCGACCCACAGAATAAACCAGCCTAAGCCGTCACCAAAAATGGATTGCTTCGGGTCTATGGGTGGCCGCTGCATACTGTTTTTTTCGGCAGGTTCGTAGGCTAAGGCCAGGCCCGGCAGACCGTCCGTAATCAGGTTGATCCACAGAATATGAATCGCCAGCAGGGGAATGGGTAACCCGAAAAAAGGGGCAAAAAAGAGGGCAACAATCTCCCCCGCGTTGCCCGACATGATGTAACGGATAAATTTCAGGATGTTATCGAAAATCCGGCGCCCGTGCTTCACGGCTTTTACAATGGTGGCGAAGTTGTCGTCGAGCAGAATCATATGCGCGGCTTCTTTAGAAACCTCCGTACCGTTAATGCCCATCGCAATACCGATATCCGCGTTCTTCAGGGCTGGCGCATCATTGACCCCGTCGCCGGTCATGGCCACGAACTGATGGCGGGCCTGCAACGCGCTGATGATGCGTAGCTTCTGCGCCGGATCAACCCGGGCATAGACCCGCACGTTCTCCACAATGGCATCGAAAGCAGGCTCGTCTAATTTGGTCAGTTCCGGCCCGGTCAGCACCAGTTCATCAGCCGAGGAGAGGATGCCCAGGGTTTCGGCAATGGCTTTGGCGGTTAGCTTATGGTCGCCGGTAATCATTACGGTTTTGATACCGGCTTGTTTGCATTCGGCTACGGCCTGACGGGCCTCGTGGCGGGGCGGGTCCATCAGACCGACGAAGCCGATGAAGAATAAGCCAGATTCGATGGTGGCGGGCGTAACGTCAGGTGGCAGTTTGGGCAGCAGCTTGCCGGCATAACCTATCGTGCGGTAGCCCCGTTCGGCCATTGCATCAACGCGGGTTCGCAGGTCAGGAACACCGGCTTGCTGTGCCGCGTCGAGTTGGTTGAACAGCGACCCCACCGCGCCTTTGGTGATGCACAGAACGCCCTGTTCCGTTTGGTGCAGCGTGGTCATGCATTTGCGCTCCGAGTCGAACGGCAGTTCGGCAATGCGGGGAAAGGTACTTTCAAGCGTTGCCCGTTCATAATCCCGATCAGCGGCATAATGCGCAAGGGCCACTTCGGTCGAATCGCCGAGCCAGTTTCCATCAGTATCGTTGGTTACGTCGTTGTTGAGCGCCATTGCTGTCAGCAGCCCGTCGCCATTGGTCAGAACGGGTAAGGCAAACGTCGGCGACTGGTCAATTTCTCCGACCGTCATTTTGTTGAGTGTCAGCGTCCCCGTTTTGTCGGTGCAGATGTAGGTAACCGATCCCAGCGTTTCCACGGCGGGTAGTTTACGAATAAGCGCGTTGCTTTTTACCAGGCGTTTCGCCCCTAATGCCAGGGCAACGGTAACCACAGCGGGCAGGGCTTCGGGAATGGCCGCCACGGCCAGCGAAATCGAGACCAGCAGCAAATTCAGCAGCGGCTCGCCCCGTAACCAGCCGGCCCCGAAAAAGAGCAGACAAATCACCAGTGCCCCAACCGATAAGCCTTTGCCGAAGGTACCCAGCCGTTTTTGCAGCGGGGTGGCCGTTTCGTCGGTCTGAATCAGTTTGGCAATCTTTCCCAGTTCGGTGTTCATGCCCGTAGCCACAACATAGGCCGTGGCCCGCCCGTTGGTCACGAACGTACCTTTGTAGCCCATATTCCGCCGGTCACCGAGTGGATAATCGCCGGGGGGCAGCGCGTCGGGGGTTTTCTCGACGTTGTCCGATTCGCCCGTCAGCGACGACTCATCGACTTTCAGCGCGTGGGCGTCCATAAACCGGACGTCAGCGGGAATGATATTGCCCGCTTCCAGCAGCGTTACGTCGCCGGGTACCAGATCGGTTGTGGCCACAGAAAGCGTTTGCCCGCCCCGCAGCACCCGAGCCTGACTGGCAGCCATCTTTTTGAGGGCTTCCATCGACTTCTCGGCCCGGTACTCCTGCACAAACCCGACCAGCGCATTGAGCAGCACAATCGCCAGAATGATGTAAGTCGATTTTACCTCACCCACCACACCTGATACGATAGCAGCCGCAATAAGCACCAGAATCATGACGTCCGTAAACTGATGCAGCAGGATGAGCCAGATCGTTTTCTTTCGGCCATCCGCAATCTGGTTGGGTCCAGATTCGGCCAGCCGCTGTTGGGCCGTAGTGGGATCGAGTCCGGCGGGGGTAGTGTTCAGCAAACGGGCTACGTCCGCCACTGGGGCAACATAATAATCCATACCAGGCCGGGTTTTTGCTGTTAAAAACGGAGGAGTTACGATTTAGAAACAGACTCAGTGGGCGTTAGCCTTTTCTGAATACCAGCAGCGGTACTTTTGTAAGAAACGAGTAGTCAACAGAATTACCGGACGAAAACAATTGGTGAAAAAACCCCTGGTTCTGCGTCGTGAACATGATCAATACGGAGGGCTTCGCTTTTTTTACGGCCAATTCGATGTTGGCGATCATCGTCTGGGTAAGGTTCAGGGGCTTTTGCTGCACACGGACCGCGTAGTCGGAAAATTTCTGGACGGCCATGTGGATGATCTCCGGGTCCAGGACGGGTTCAGAAGGAAAGCTGAAGTGCAGTAGTTCGACCGAAGCCGCCAGCGGCCGGGCAAAATCAACCACTCGTTTCAGTTCATGTTCGAGTCTGCTTAGGTCGGATGCGTATAGAATGCTGGTTAGCGTAGTAGCCCGGTACGTACCCGGCACGGCAATTACCGGTACCGGCGACTGGTTAATCAGGTTGGTGGTCGTGGTGCCAAGTAGTTTTTCAAGACGTCCGGCTCCCCGGGCACTGATACAGATAAAATCAACGATGTGATCAGCCGCATACGCCATAATCGTGGCATCGACGAACGGCGAATTTTGAATCACGCACGTGTAGTTTTCAGCATTGATTTTTAGCTGTTTGTATTCCGTTTCAACGAATTGTTCGAGAGTCGTCTGACTTTTCGCCATCTCCTCTTTCGCATACGTTTTATACGCGGTATCGTTCCAGGTGGTCATTCTCCACACGTCCTGCACGTGCAAAAAAGTCAGGAAAGTCTCGTGCTGGGACGCCAGTTGAATGGCAAATCGCAGGGCAGCTCTTGAGTTAACTGAAAAATCGGTGGTGACAAGAATCGTCTTCATAATCAGCTGTTTAGTTGTAAAGTTAGCACCGGCACGGGAGCATGGTTCAGCCCGTCGTCGGCCACGCGCCCCTAAATTCGTATCGCTTTGGAGTCTGTAAAGCTGACCGATTATTCGCCGGGGAGCTATGATAGGGGTCAGGCGGTGATATGCGCTTTATCATGTGGGCAGGCACGGTAGTATCCATCGAATGGGATCACTTTGCAAAACCGTACTGCCCGGTAGCCCGGATAAATCATCATGGACCTCAAAATAGCGGCTCCACTACTCGTTGGGTTTGTTTGGATAACGTCACGATAAACTTACCCCTCCTATAATTGTTCGACTATGAGCGGCATCAGTGTCTGACGTGACCGCAATCAGTTTACGAAACGCGTTAATTATCGTACTTGCGTTCATGCAGCCAGATAGTTTACCAGTACCGGGTCTGAACGACGACGACGTTGCCCGTTCACGCACTGAGCACGGGCAGAACACACTTCTCACCGAAGCCCGTTCGGGGGTGTGGGCAACGCTGAAAGAGGTGGTTTCAGAACCTATGTTTTTGTTGTTACTGGCCGCCTGTGCGGTTTACATAGGACTGAAACAGTTCGAAGAAGCCATTACACTATCCGTAGCGTTGCTGTTGGTCGCTGCCATTTCTATTTATCAGTCTATTCGCAGCGACCGCGCCCTGAATGCCCTCCGCGAACTAACCCAGCCCCGCGTACAGGTTCGGCGAAACGGACAGGTGGCAGTTACGCCCATAGAAGAATTAGTGGTCGGCGATGCCGTGCTGACGGAAGAGGGCGAGCGGGTACCCGCCGATGGTATAATCGACGAAGCCAGCGATTTTTCCGTCGATGAATCCATCCTGACGGGCGAATCGGTCTCGGTGGCAAAAAAACCGGGCGAACCCGTTTTTCTGGGTACCAATACGGTGTCGGGCAGTGCGTGGTTTACCCTGACCGCCGTTGGCAAACAAACCAAGCTGGGGCAAATTGGGCAGAGCCTTGCGGCTATTGCGACGGAGAAAACGCCCCTGCAACGTCAGATCAATCAATTTGTTGGGCGCATGGCGTGGATTGGCTTTGTGGCCTTCGTACTGGTTTGCGGGGTCAACTACGCCCGTTCGGGCGATTGGATCACGGCCCTGCTCTTTGGCCTGACGCTGGCCATGTCCATTCTGCCCGAAGAGATTCCGGTTGCCTTCAGCAGTTTTATGGCCCTCGGAGCCGCCCGCCTGAGCCGGGCCGGGGTGCTGACAAAGCAACCTCAGACCGTTGAAAGCCTTGGCTCAGCCACCGTCATCTGCACCGACAAAACCGGCACCATCACGCAGGAAGGCATGAGCGTCCGTCAACTCTACGACGGCACTACCGACTCCCTCGTACCATTGCCGGGTGCGCTATCTGATACGGCCCGAGCGGTGCTGGAATACGCCCGCTGGTCCAGCGAAACCGACCCGTTCGATTCAATGGAAAAAGCCATTGTGGCCGCGTTCAGTGCTGCCTGTCCCGACATTGATCCAACTACCATCGCCACTACGTACCCCATGATTCACGAGTATCCGCTGGCGGGTACGCCCCCCATGATGACCCACGTCAGGAAAGGGCCAACGGGCAATATCATGGTGGCTGGAAAAGGAGCGGTCGAACATATTCTGGCTGTTTGCCGCCCCGAACCAGCCATTGCCGAACGCATTCGGGCGATCACCAAAGAACTTTCGCAGAATGGACTTCGGGTGCTGGGCGTTACCAGCGGAACATATTCGTCGTCTGATTTCCCGGCTGAACAGGATGCGTTTACGTGGTCGTTTCTGGGCCTTATTGCCCTCGAAAATCCGCCCAAACCCAACGCCAAAGCGGTGATACAGTCCTTTACCGATGCCGGTATCCGGGTCAAACTGATTACCGGCGATTTTTCCGAAACGGCGCAGGCCATTGCCCGGCAGGTGGGTCTGCCCGGTGCCGATACGCTGGTGACGGGTCAGCAGATTATGGACATGGATGAACCGACGTTGCGGCAGCAGGCCGGGCAAACGGCGGTCTTTGCCCGGATGTTTCCCGAAGCCAAGCTGCGGGTTGTGAACGCGCTCAAAGCAACCGGCGAGATTGTGGCCATGACCGGCGACGGCGTAAACGACGGCCCGGCTCTGAAAGCGGCCCACATTGGGGTCGCTATGGGCAAACGCGGTACCGAAGTGGCCCGGCAGGCAGCATCGCTGGTGCTGGTCAACGATGATCTCAACAGCATGGTTGAGGCCATTGCGCAGGGTCGCCGGATTTATCAGAATCTCAAAAAAGCCATCGCCTACATCGTTTCCATCCACATCCCGATTATCCTGACCGTAGCGGTTCCGTTGCTGGCAAACTGGCCGTTTGCTAACCTGTTCAATCCAGTTCACGTCATTTTTCTGGAATTGGTCATGGGGCCGACCTGCTCTATTGCCTTTGAGAACGAACCCGCCGAACCCGGCCAAATGCAGCAGCCACCCCGCCGGGCTACAGACACGTTTCTGGCCGGGCGGGAACTGAGCCGCAGTATTGTACAGGGACTGGGCATTTCGGTGGCGGTACTGGGGGTATATTACGTAGCGATGCAACAGGGCGAATCCGTTGAGGTAGTACGTACCCTGACCTTTACCACGCTGGTAATCAGCAACATCCTGCTGACGCTGGTTAATCGTTCGTTCACGCAGTCGGTTTTCCAGACGATTCGCGTACCAAACCAGACGCTGTTGCTGATGCTGGTGCTGACATTTGGCTTGCTGCTGATCACGCTGTTTATACCGCAAGCCCGGCAGTTGTTTGGTTTCGCGACTGTACTCCTATCGGCTCTGGGCTGGTGCGGGGCGGCCGCGTTGATTGGTGTAGGGTGGATTGAGGTTTACAAGCGGATTAGTGCGTTGATACTCCCCCTACTAAACAGCTAAGCTGGTAGTCAGGAGATTCCTACGCAAGATTGAGCCTATTGGCTTGTCTTAGCGCGTAGCGGATGTGTCCCCACCCGGAACGATTTTGAAAGACCAAAGTTGCGGATGTTTTGTGCCGCATTCCAATCTCTGTCGTGTTTTGTTGAACAGGTAGTGCAAATCCATTCCCGTTCAGATAGTTTCATTGCGCCCTTGTGGTGGCCGCAGTTAGAGCAAATCTTAGAACTTGGCTCAAAGCGACCTATCTGCTCAAAATTCTTACCGTACCACTCACATTTGTACTCAATGAAGCCAATGAACGTTGACCAGCCTACGTCTGCTATGGCGCGGGATAGGCAACGATTCTTTACCATACCGGCAACGTTCAGGTTTTCCACGCATACCGTATCATACTGCTTGACTATCGCGGTACTGGTTTTGTGCAGGAAATCTTTTCTTTGATTTGCTACGTGTTCATGTAGCCTGGAAACAACTAACCGTTGCTTCTGATACCCTTTACTCTGCTCAGTCGCACCTTTTTTAAATCTACGCTTTAGGGTGCGCTGTTCTACCCGAAGGCGTTTCAGGGAATGAAACAGGAGCTTTGGGTTGTCAATCTTACGACCGTCCGATATTGTTACGAAGTGGGCCAGCCCAACATCAAGCCCTACTGCCGTATCACGAACAATGGGGGGGTTCCCTGGCACTGACTGACCCGTTTCTACCACCAGCGAGACGTAGTACCGGCCCGTTGGTTTTTGCTAACAATGGCGTTTCTAATGTTGCCATTGAAGCCCCGGCTCACAATCATCTTTACCCATTTGAGTTTAGGCAAAAAAACCATGCCTTTATCCCAATCAACTTTAGCACCTGCCGGAACGTGAAACGACTGACGGTGCTTCTTGGACTTGAAACGGGGAAACTTAGCCCGACCTTTAAAGAAATTGGTGAAGGTATTATCGAGGTTACTGATTGCGTGTTGCAGGGCGTGAGTAGGCGAGTCATAAAGCCATGCGTAGGCTTCGTCCTGCTTCAACTCAGTGAGTTGCTTCATCAAATCGAAGCAACTCACTGACACGCCCTTTGTGTACGCTTGTAGCTTTGCATCTAAGGCGAGGTTATAAACAAATCGACATGAGCCAACGATACCGTTCAGGTGTGTAGCCTGCTGAGTAGTTGGTTCGAGGAGATATTTATATGCCTTTAACATTGAAACAGAGATATATATTTGACACAGACAAAAGAAACATATCAAATAATAATTTGCGTCCGGCTCCTATCCCCCGGCTAAAGCAGGGGGCTTGTGTCGCCTATATCAACTTCGTCAGGTTGAATGGCCGCTGTCGATTTTAATTAAAGCGTTTCTGCTTTATCCGTGTTACACCCCCAAACCCCCTACCATTATGGCACACGAAGAGAAGAAGAACAAGAATATCAAAAAAGTAGCCACCAAAGCCGCAAAGGTGCACGGGGCTCCCAAAGTGCCAAAGTATGAACAGAACGAGTCTGGCATTGGCCCACTGGATCTGTCGCCAAAAGCAAAAAAAGGAAAGTAGCGCGTCGCAGGACTCAACTTCTCGGCCCGTATCTATGCCCCAGTGGTTTGACGACGCTATAGCCAGGGAGAAGAAATGGTCCCCGCGCTGAACCGCCCTGAGTACAGGCAACGAGGTCTCTCAGGCTTCAGCAATGCACGGAACAGCACTACGGGCGGAGCTGGCATGGTTACCCTAATGACTACGGCTGCCCATGTTTATGGGCAACCGTAGTCATTAGTCGTTTTGACGATTAGAGTTCCAGATGAAGGGTTAGAACCGCATGACAAGTACGGGCGTTTTGGCGCGGTTCAGCACATCTTCGGCCACGCTGCCCGAAAATAGATGAGACAGCCCGGTACGGCCCTGCGTGAAGAGTACAATCAGGTCGGCCCGGGTATCTTCAGCGTAGGCAATAATACCTTCCGGTACGGAGCGGGCGTGGCGAATGGCCAGGTTAAAGTCTGTGATGCCTTTATCCCGAACCAGTTCATCAACCCACTCACGAATACCATCGGGTTCCCGGTTATCGCTGGGAGTAAGTACGTACAGGAACTGCTGCTGCTTTTGTTGCTCACCCAGCTGGATTGGGTAATGATCACTATTTTTAAATCGGTCATCTATGTCGATAGCAAAAACGATCTTTTCAGGCTTGAAGTGGGGTACCGGTTCTTTTACCACCAGCACGGGGCAGTGAGCGTGGCGGGTAATTGCTTCGGCGTTGGACCCCACCAGCCACGCTGCCAGCCCCGACGATCCGCTCGAAAACAGTACGATGAGGTCAGCCTGCTGTTCAGTTACCCCATCAACCAGCCCGCGTCCGCTGGTTACCAGTACAGGCGTGATGGATATCCCGGCGTAAGCAGGGTTGTGCTGCATTCGGTCCATCGTCTGGCGAGCTTCGTCTTCCAGTTTGCGGTGGGTATCGAGCATATAATCAGCAACAATCACCGACCCGCCCGGATACGGTCCTACCACGGCGGGATAGAGTATCGAATGGATAAACGTAACCTCTGCGTTATAGATTCTTGCTATATCCACAGCCACCGACAGGGCTATTTCAGACTCGGTACTCAGGTCGGTTGGAACAACGATCATTTTCATAGTCAACGGGGTTTATCTGGTTATACAAAAGAACTGCGTCAGGCGTGACCGAGTCCTGATTATCAGCACGTATAGTCCTGATTTTAGTCAGACAAGCAAGATCAGCCCCCGGCGTCAAAAAACGATTCTGCTACCCCGTTCATGTGCACTATTTTGGCAACGTCGGCCAGAGTGATAACACGGTTGAAGTTTTCGTTCACGAAGTTAAACGCTTTCTGGATACCTATTTCTATTAGACGCTGTGTCGAAAAACAGAGTCAAATTCACGTTGAGCAACCCCCGGCTTTTATTCATGGCATTTTAGCGAGGAACCCCCCGGATTTATTCGGGGGAGGAATCGCGACCGGTACGCCGGTGCGGGCCGACAGGCTAACGAAATCCATCCCCACGCGTTTCAGTAATTGAGAAATATTGCGCATATTCAGGTCGTGAAACTGACTGCCAAAATCAAACTTTTGCCCAACCCTGAACAGCATCAGGCTTTGATGGCTACGCTCGTGCGGGCCAACGATGCCTGTAATTTTGTGAGTGAGGGGGCGTGGGAGACAAAGCAGTTTAAGCAGTTTGATTTGCACAAACTGGTTTACTACTCGACCAAAGAACGCTTTGAACTTTCGGCCCAAATGGTCGTGAGGTGCATTGCCAAAGTCGTTGATGCGTACAGGCTGGATAAGAACCGGGGCGACGCTCGCGTTCAGCGCGTCTTTCGCCCAACGGGTGCCATTGCTTACGACAGTAGAATACTCTCGTTTAAGCCCGCTAAGAAGACTGTCAGCATCTGGACACTTGGGGGCCATGAAACCATTCCTTACGTTGGCGGTCAGCACCACGAAGACCTTTTGCAATACCAGAACGGCGAAGCGGACTTGTTTTGCCGCAAGGGGAATTTCTACCTGCTTGCTACGTGTGACGTCCCCGACGAGGAAACCAGCGAAATCAACGGTATGCTCGGAATCGACATGGGGATCGTTAA